>NZ_JAUBTV010000011.1:66466-122935 GCF_036705145.1 Microcoleus sp. B5-D4
AAATAACTTTTCGGGCGATCGACTAGCTTTTTGTTTTAATATTTTTTAATATTTAGGGAGACAAATCCTGTACCGAAATTTTGAGGTCAGTTCGCTTTGATATTGTTAACCCTGCTAATTTTTTCTCTGATTGTAAGTAGAGCTTACACTAAGAATTTGCGCCGATCGGTCAAAAATGCGCCTCGAACCGACAGAAGTTCCGCGAGGCCCTCACCGGAGTCCGCCGCGCAGTTCCCTAAAGTTTCGGTAATCGTACCAGCATACAACGAGGCAGAGAATATTCGGGATTGCGCGATCGCCATTTTGGAGAGTACACCGCTGTCTGTGGACAACTTAGAGGTTTTGATTGTAGACGATCGCTCGACAGACGACACCAAGGCGATCGGGCAAACCCTGCAACAGCAGCTCAACGACCCCCGGCTTAAAATATTAGCAGGTGAGCCGCGACCAACCAACCAATATTGGGCGGGCAAAAACTGGGCCTGCGCCCAAGCTGTTCAAATAGCAACCGGAGACTTCTTATTATTTATCGATGCCGACGTGCGACTCAAACCAGGGGCGATCGAAACCGCTATCGCCACAGCCGAAACCGAGAAAATAGACTTGTTCACCTGTATGCCAGCACTGGTTTGTGAGTGTTTTGCCGAGTGGTTAGTACAGCCGATAATGTTCAATCACCTAGCAGTTTGCTACGACTTTACCGCCGTCAACGATCCCTCGCAAACAGACAGTGCTTTTGCCGGCGGGCCATTCATGTTATTTAGGCGATCGGGCTACGAAAAAATCGGCGGTCACGAAGCCGTTGCAAGCGTTATTGTGGAAGATGTGGAATTAGCTAGACGCATCAAACGTGCGGGTTTAAAGCTCGGACTTTATTCCGGGTCAAATTTGGCATCCGTGCGGATGTATCGGTCTTGGAACGCATTGTGGGAAGGCTGGACAAAGAATTTGTATCTCGGCGCTAACCGCAGTTGGGGGCTGATGGTTTACATGGCTGCAATTATGTTTTTTCTTTATCCGATGCCGTGGTTGGCATTAGCTATCTTGCTGGCAAACGGGGACTTCGCAGAAATTCTGACAATCACCAATTACCAATTACCAATTACCAATTACCAATTGCCAATTACCTGGTTAACTATCTGTTTATCCGTAATCGTAATTTGGCAGCATTACACTTTGCGCCGCTTGGGTGCCGAGATTTCTGACTGTCCGACGAAATACTGGTGGTTGGGAGGTTTCGGAGGTGCGTTAGTGGCGGCGATGGCGATCGGTTCTGCAATTAAAACTGAAACTGGTTGGGGATGGACTTGGCGCGGTAGAACTTTGCAAATTAAGAGTTAATTAAGACTTGCATATGGGCAGGCAAGATGCCCAACCCCTACTCCCCACAAAAAATTAACTCCTTGTGGAACAGGCATCTTGCCTGTTCTTAAAAATCATCTAAAATGTGAGTTATAGAAGACAGAAGGCAGAGCTAATCATAACATCCGTTACATCCGTTACAGAATCCGTTGCCGAACTTCCGCGTATACAAAAGCAGGTACGCGCTTGTAAGCCGGCGTGCCCGATCGCCTTTCAATCTCCGGGTGAAAAATCACATTAACTTCAGGATAAAACATCAAAGCAGCACCCTCACGAACCGCCCCGTAAATCACCTCCACATTTTCCATTTTCCCCACATTTCCCTGCACTGTAACCCGCTGATGTTCTTGAAAACCCGTGCTTTCTGCATCCGCACGATTCATCAAAATGCAGTTGCGGTGCGGCATTCCCCGGTATTTGTCATCAATTTTGTAGACGACAGTATTGTGCTGAGAATAGCTGCGTCCCGTCATCAATGCCACAACAATACCCTGTGTTGACTCCGATACTCCAAACTCTTTCGCTTCCGGTAATCTCAGCTTAGGTAAAGGCGTGACAAACATCTTCGCTTTCCCAGACTCTGTAGGGAATTTAGGTTCTGTAAAAATGCGACCGCTGATGGTAAATTCCTCTTGTGTTTCATCAATTGTCGCTATTTTTTCATAGCCAGGAATAGTTTTAGCAATCAATTGCCGAACGTATTTTGTGTCTTGAAGTTGGCGCCAATCAACGGGAAAATTACCGTGAATTCGGCTGGCTAATTCTGTTAAAAAATGCACTTCAGGAATCAAATCAGAATTCTGGAGATGAGTTTCGCCCTCATCATTTAAACGCACAAAGTTATTCCCAGATTCCACCGTTGTTTTGTGGGGGTTTTCAAAGCGATTCAGTACCGGAATCACAATTGTATTGTGCTTTGCCAATCCGTGAAAATGCCCTAAATTCGGTTTGGTTGCGAGGTAGATAACTGTTTCAACATTGCTTAAAGCGCGTTTTGCCTGATTTGAATCTGGATTCGCCCCGTACAAATTACCGCCCAGACAGATTAGCGTATCGACTTTGCCTGCTTCTGCTGCTTCAATGAGCGATCGAGTGTCGTAGCCCTTCACAGGACTCAGGGGACGATTCAATAACTTTTCTAAAGCTTGTTGAATTTCTTTTTTCAGCTTCACAGTGACGCCCATAGAGCCGAATCCTTGGACGTTTGAGTGTCCTCTGACGGGCATTAATCCCGCCCCTTCTTTGCCGACATTTCCTGTCATTAAGGCAGTATTGGCAATGCTGAAAACGTTATCTACACCGTTATCCTGTTGGGTAATTCCCATCGCCCAACCAAAGACTACTCGCTGGGACGTGCCAATAATTCGGGCTGCAGCCTCAATTTCTGCTTGGGAAACTCCGCAGGTTTTAGTAATAGTTTCCCAATCGGTTTCGCGGGCGTGCTGTACTACTGATTCCCAACCTTCTGTATGAGCTCGCAAATAGCTTTCGTCCAGCAAACCTTGTTCGATTAAAGACTTTTGAATCCCGACAAATAGGGCTGTATCGCTACCGGGAATTGGTTGCAAGTATAAGGACGAAATATCGGAACCGGGGATGAGCGACTTGACGGGAAATGCGGGAGAACCAAACTTGACTAACCCGATTTCCATCACCGGATTGATTACAATTATTTTACCGCCTTTGTCGCGAATTTTAATCAATTCGTTCATCAAGCGGGGATGGTTGTAGGAAGAATTGCTGCCCGCGAGTACGACGCAATCTGCTTCCTTCAAGTTTTCTAGACTCACTACCGAGGTGCGGGTGGCAAACATTTCGCTTAACCCGATTGTCGAGGGAGCGTGGCACAGATCGGAACAATCTGCTAAGTTATTAGAACCCATCGCCCGCATCATCAATTGCAGCAGAAAAGCGGCTTCGTTGGAAGAGCGACCGGAACTGTAAGATGCCACTCGTTCGGGGGTTTTGCGAAAAGCAGCTTCGGCAATTTGATAAACTTCTTCCCAAGAAATGCGATCGTAATGAGATGAACCAGCCCGCAAAATCATCGGAAAACTCAGCCTTCCCAACCTATCGGCTTCCATTGAAGTTAATTGCTGAAGTTCTGCAATACTCTTCTTTTCAAAAAATTGAGTTGAGATAGCCGGCTTGATTTCAGCGGAGATTGCTTCGACGCTTTTCATGCACCGCTGAAGTTTTTCGCCCTCTTCATTTGTAAAACCTCCTTTCTGCCCGCCCGTGCCCCAAGAACAGGACAAACAAGCACTTTTGTGGAGCA
This sequence comes from Microcoleus sp. B5-D4, assembly GCF_036705145.1. Lineage (NCBI taxonomy): Bacteria > Bacillati > Cyanobacteriota > Cyanophyceae > Oscillatoriales > Microcoleaceae > Microcoleus > Microcoleus sp. B5-D4. The sequence continues at coordinate 70,107 of NZ_JAUBTV010000011.1, forward strand.
AAGTTTTCCAAAGCTTCGGCCCTTCCGGGGACAATGTATGTTCGGCCCAATATTCAATTACGGGTAAACCGCCACCTATCTCTGGTGTTTCCTCGTTTGTCTCGTTGAATGGCGGGATTGGTTGGACATTTTGGGAGTTGACATCCATCTGGTTTACCTCGGGTTTTGATTGCTGGTTAATTCGGTGGGGAATTGCCAAAAAGGTTAAGCTTGTCAGTGGAATTTTAGCGCAATTTTACTGCCAACACAATTAGCCAGTAGATAGATTTGTTTAAGCGATCGGTTGAGCAACTCGACAGGCAGACGCGATCGCCTCTTGACAAAAAAAATGTATCTATTATAATAATTCATATACTCAGATATAAACACTACAAAATGCTAGAACTACATAAAAGTTATGTAATCGACGAAAATCAGCAGCCGATTGCTGTTCAAATCCCCCTTGAACAATTTGAGAAAATCGAGGAAATTTTGGAAAACTATGGTCTGGCTAAACTTATAGAAGAAACTGAAGGTGATGATAGATTATCAAAAGAACAAGCACTAAAGTATTATAACTCAATCAAACAAAATAATGTGGCAAGTTGAATATACAAATCGGTTCCTCAAAGAACTAGCTGCTTTACCTGCTGAAATTAGAAGTAGGATAGAACCTATAGTTTTTCAATTCTTAGAATCAGACAATCCCTTTGCATTAGGATATCTGGAAAAAATGAAAGGTTATCCAGATAAATATAAAATTCGTGTTGGTGACTACCGTATTGGACTCACAGTTGATGCACCGACAAAAACTTTAATTTGTCAGCGAGTAGCGCACCGCCGAGACATATACAGAATTTTTCCATAAAATTATGTTGATGAGAATTAGCAACATATAATTATGTAGGGTGCGCCGCCCGCAACTTACCGCTATCAATTTTATCGCTTCCTCTTATTTAACGCCTGTTTCCCAAACCCAAGACACAGCAGTCGATCGCCCTCAGCAACATTCGGGTCATTCTGCAAATAATCTCCCAACCACTCGCAACTCCGAGCAATGATATTATTCAGTTGCAAATTCTCCACAGGCAACAGAATTACAGTCCTATCCCTACTAGCAAAAGCCAGAGTTTTGCTGTCAGAACTAAAAGTAACGCTCAACACGCGATCGCTCGATTCCAAAGTCTTCGATAGCAGCGCCTTCTTGCCGTCAAAATCCCACAGCTTAACAGTATTTCCCCCACTCGCCGCCGCAATCAACTTGCCGTCGGGACTAAAACTCACGCTTTCTACAGTATCGCTGTGGTCGAGTTTTTCAGTTAAATTGGCAACCTTTCCATCAAACTCCCACAAGTAAACTTTTTTGTCAGCGCAAGCAGCAGCAATAGTCTTGCCGTCGGGACTAAAACTCACATTTTTAACGCTGTCCTCGTGGTCGAGAGTTTTCATAATTTTTGCCGACGAACCGTTAAATTGCCACAGGTAAACTCTTTTTTCTCCCGTAATTTCAAAAGCCTTTTTCTTCCCGCTTGCCTTGTCCTCAGCAGCGGTAGCAGTAGCAATAGTTTTGCCGTCGGGACTGAAGCTAACACTAATTACTGGATTGCTATGATCGAGTTTGGCCAACAAAGTTGCTTTAGAACCGTTCCAGCGCCAGAGGTACAATTTGCGATCGGCACTTGCGGCGGCAATTATCTTTCCGTCTGGACTAAAACTCACGCTTCTAACAATGCCGCTGTGGCTGAGGGTATTTAACAGTTTGCCGTTTAAACTCCAGACTTTCACTGTTTTGTCATCGCTGGCAGAAGCAACAGTTTTATCATCAGGCGAAATGCTCACCCAGGTAACAGAATCTTTGTGACCTTCTAAGGTTTTGAATAAACTGCCGTCAGCACGCCAAAGTCTCACTGTTTTGTCACCGCTAGCAGAGGCAATTGTTTTACTGTCAGCACTAAAACTGACTTTGTAAACCCAGTCTCCGTGTCCCGATAAAATCTTATTCAGCGGAGTGCTGTCCGGTTTCCAAATTTTCACTATTTTGTCCTTACTTGCGGAAGCAATAGTGCCGTCGCCACTGAAACTTACGGCTCTTACGTCGTCTTGATGTCCTCGAAAAGTGTTGAGCAAAGTGCCGCTGCGACTCCAAACTTTCACCGTATCGTCTGCACTGCCGGTGACAATTTTTTTGCCGTCGCGACTGAAACTCGCGCTGACAACTTCATCGTTGTGTCCTTTGAGAGTTCTGATTTCCTCACCGTTTCGGTTCCAAACTTTTGCTGTGGTGTCGGCACTTGCCGAGACGAGTTCTCGACTGTTTGGACTGAACTTAATGCTGTAAACAATGTCCGAATGTTTGGTTAATGTTTTGGGATTAATTCTAAATTTCTGCGTTTTACTTTCTCGGTTCCAAAGTTTGACAGTTTTGTCAACACTTGCTGAGGCTATTGTTTGGCCGTCGGGACTGAAAGTGACGCCCAGCACCCAGTCTTTGTGTCCGGTTAAGGTTTGCAGCAATTTTTTGTTCGCAAGGTTCCAGATTTTGACGGTGTTGTCGTGACTCGCGGAAGCTAGGGTTTTGCCGTCGGGACTGAAACTGACGCTGGTGACGATATCGCGGTGGCCGGATAAAATACCACTAGCACTTTTGTCGTTATCTACTTGCCAAATTCTAATTATGCGATCGGCACAACCAGTAGCGATCGTTTTCCCATCAGGACTAAAACTAACACTCGTCACGCTATCTGGGTGATTGAAAGTTTTTAATAACTTACCTTCTTTGCTCCACAATTTAACAGTTTTGTCAGCACTTGCCGAAGCAACTGAATTGCCATCGGGACTGACACTCACATCCAAAACAAACTTGCTGTGCTGCTCGAAACGGTTGCGTTCTTGCACCCCGGAAACGGCTTGTCTGAGTCTTTCAGCAATTTGATTTTTAGTTTCCACAGGCAGCGCTGTACTTTTCAGAGAATCACGACCAATTTTGATACTATTTCCCAACACTCCTAATTGATTTTTTTCATTAGAAAGCACCAAAGCTTCCGACGCCGAATTTAGGGCATCAGTCCGACTGGTTTCTGCTTCCTGCCGTGCGCTTTCTGCTAATTTTGCTTGCTCGAAAGCCATCCCCGAAACACCTGCGAGTACAAGCACTCCTAGAACTGCCGCCCGCAATTGCCATCTCCGAGTTTGGTAAAGTTGAGCTTCCGCTTGGTACTGTTTGTCTCTAGCTTCCGACAGCAAAGCATCTTGCTCTCTGTCTTTGCGAATTTGTTCAATTTCATCTCGGTTAATTTGATTTTGCTTTCGCAGTTCCTCAAATTCTGCTTTTTTATCTAATTCTTGCTGCTGGCGAATGAAGCTAACTAAATAATCGTGAACGAGCTGATAAAGCTCTGCAGGCAGTTCCGTCCAGCGAAAAACTAAACCAGAGTTTACTAACAGTTCTAAGACTAAATCTAATTTGTCAGCTTCGGCAAATGTCGCTAAATTAGAGGCTAATTCGGCGCGGGTTTTTAGGGGACGGATCTCATCTTCATCTGTCAGCAAATACAAAACTCGGCGCGCCGCTACTTCATTTTCCGGGCCGCAATCTTTGATGACTTCTTCGAGAAATCTTTCGACTAATTTTTGTTGCGGATTGTTGCCAAGTTCCTGATATTGAGTTAAAGTTCTAATGTTCTCTTGTTGCAGTTGAGCGCCGACAAGTTGTAGTTCTATCGGGCGGACTTCTCCCAATTCTCCAGCTAAATCTTGGACTAATTCTTCGATCAGCTCCGGTTCTAAGTAAAACTGCGCTCGCTCAGTTAAAGTGCGAATTACCGATCGCGCATCGACCAGCGAAAAATTTCCCAAATAAAACAGAATGTTTTTGCTGAGAATGTCCTCTAAAATATCATTGTTAACGAATCCTGTCTGGTTTTTGGGTCGGGAAAATTCCAGCAAATAGTGTAAGTAATCTTCCCGCAAACACAGGACGACTTTTAAATATTTGATTTTCAAGCATTCCCGCAAAAAATCAAAAAATACTTGTCGTTCCGCTGGCTCTTTCCACACGAAAAAAAATTCTTCAAATTGGTCAAATATCAGAACAGTCACTAGATGTTCTGAATTTATTTGCAGCTCCTTGATAATGTTTTCGTATTCGATCGCCTGTTGTTGTATGATTAATTCTACTGGCTGTGACTGCTCCCTTCTCTCCTCATTATTCCCAGTCGAGTCACCGTGAAATCCCGAAATATGATTTCCCTTGACTGCACCTGCTTCTACAGGAAAATCTACCGGATCATTTTCTGGTAAGGCTTCGGAAATTTCCGGATCGAATATTTCAGCTTTCCCAGCAGATAACTGTCTGGTCAATTCCCGCGGCCAGTTGTTGTAAACTTGCAGCACTACGGGCAAAACAGTCCGCATTTCTATTTTTTTTTGTTTGAGAGCTGGTACTAATCCTCCCGTGACTATTGAACTTTTGCCAACTCCAGACTGACCGTAAATTACTGTCAGTTTGTCGGGGGTATTGTTCATCCTATATATCAAGCGGTTGAGGTCTTGCTCTCTGCCGGAAGCTGTAATTTCGTCAGCAATAGTAGCAGCGCCGGCAATAGTTTCGGCGACGGAATTAACCGCTTCTCTGTGCGGCTGCAATTTTCCGGCTCCAATAAAAGCTCGGAACCGATACGTGTGTTCCACTGCTCGATAATCTTGCTTAATTTGAAATGCTTCGAGATATTCTCCCCGCTGAAAATAGAGCGATCGCAGCATTTCTAAAACCCGCAAATACAGTTGCGGGTTGTAGCAAGGTTCGGTTTCCAAGCGAGCAAGCTCTAAATTTGCGATCGCCTCCTGCACCTCACCCAACTGACTCTGGGCCTCTGCTAAAATTAACAGATACAAGCCTAGATGCTGCGACTTTACAGGCGTTCCCTGTCCCGTCGCTTCTAAATTTGAGTTGAGAACGTCTAGAGCGATTAAAGCCCATTCTTTCGCCCCTGGCCAGTTCTTTTGCTCTAAGGCTACTCTAGCCAAAAAGCCGTAATCTTGAGCCAAATTAACTGCTGAATTTTCCATATTTTCATGTAACCTCCGAGCTTTGATAGCTAAATTCCAGAGTGCATCCCAATCTTCTAAATGCTGCAATACTTCGCCAAGTTGATTGATGAATATACCAACGGCATCCGGCCGTCCCGCCCGTTCTAAAACATCAATACATTCCTGAAAATAATTCTTAGCTTCCGTCCAGTAAGGACGGTTGCCGCTGCGGTGTTTTTCGGCTTGGAAGCGGTAGCAAAGACCGATGTGGAATAGCAGCATTCCCTCTAACACCGGTGCAGGGTGAACGGTAAATAACAAATCGCTAAATTCTGTTTTTGGCCCAATAAATGCTACTTGATACTTCCAAAAACTGAGACTTTTTTGATACAATTCAATAGCCGTAGGGATGCGGTGACAAGCATATTCGTGCCTACCGCGAATAAATTGCAAACTCGCTTCAATAGCTGGTTCTAACCTGATGTTGCAAGTTTGCAAGTCTTGGCTAGCCGACTCTAGTTCACTCAAAGAATTGGCTCCGAGAATGGCAGAATTAGTTAAACGCCAATTGCCACTTTCTAAAATGTTGGAAAAAATGCGATCGGCACTTTTGCCCAGGAAATCAACCAAGTCGTCGGGGCCAATCACAAATTCCACACTTGTCGTCCAAGTTTCGATATCTGTTACTAACCGAATCAGTTTTTTTAAGATTTTGTCTGTCACCCACAGCACCACCGGGAAGGGAAAATTATTCCGAAATTCTTCCCTCACGTAGTTGGTAGATGTCAGCAGTCGATCGATCGCACTTACCGATTCTAATCCAAACACCATTAAAGCTGGCGGATGGCTGCAGGAAATTTTGGTTTCTATCGTCGTGTAAAGAGTTTTAACAGATGGCGGGAGGACAATTTCTCGAATCTCGATATCAGACTCCTCCCGCAATTGCCTTACAATTTCCTCTCTCATCGCACTGTAATTGCACCGCACCAAAATCAGGGAAAATTGCCCCTGAGACATCGAGAGAGTCCGGGTGAGAGTTTGCAGCGAACTTTTGTTTTGCTGTGCTGCGGTGTCTTGCTGGCAGTGGGAATTAATCATAATTAATATTTGAAAAAGTTTCTGAGGATAGGTGCTGTCAACTGCCGAAAAAAGGAAGTTCGGCAACGGATTTTTTAACGGATGTAACGGATGTAACGGATGGCAGTTCGGCAACGGATTTTTTAACGGATGTAACGGATGTAACGGATGGAAGTTCGGCAACGGATTTTTTAATGGATGTAACGGATGGAAGGACTCGACGGCAGGGGGAAAGTGCAATTAAGAACTTCCTAACCGTTGTGGCGGTTGCTCTAACTAAGTTTACTTTTACCCGTTGTTACGTTTGCCAATCACAGCGAAGAATCACATGATTAATTTTATTTTTGCCCTTTTTGGCGATTTCCCATCACTGGGAACTATCAATTAATTAAGTTTATTTCAGCCTGCATACTTATTATTTTAGCCGATCGCAATTAAAGCATACCCAAAAAAATACATACTCTGTTATTCGCATATTCCCAGCAAAATCAACCGGAGTTTACTGAAATCTTGATAATTGCTCCAATTCTACCCAGCAAATGAGTCTTTGTTTGCGGGAGTCCCAGCCATCGCCAAAATCGCACAAATCCGATTCAGTTATTCGCAGATCCCAGAAATCCGGCATTCTCGGGTTGACTGGCCCCTGGCCGCACTGAGATAAACTACCGGGGGCGGCTCATCAATTACAGCTTGAAGATTTTTTGTCATAAATTTACTAATCTCCATATCTAAAGTAGCTGCGAAATCAGGTTCATCCCAATCCTCGCTTTCTTCAATGCTAATTGTTGTTGGTGGCCCAATATCAAAATCTAGCTCATCGCCAAAATCCGAAACTTTCTTAATTGGATCTATTTTCTGACTGGTATCAGTGGCAAAAGCTTGATTTGTATTGGCTATTAGTACGATCGGCAGTGCTACTATAACACTTATCGTTTGTCGCGCCGTGATTTTCCTCATGGTATCCTCCTGATATAAACTAAACTTTGGTACTGCTATACATTCAACATCTGCGGCTACTTTAGAGCGCTGTGAGTCGATTTTAGATTTGAGATTTTAGATTGACTCCACAGATGAATCTGAGAGCATTAACTAGGGTCTAAAATTTTATGCCTGGGGGCCGAGAAACCGCGTTTTTTTGCCTAAAGATGCGTTACACACCGTAAATTCGGTAAAAAACCCGGTTTCTTTGTCGGAGTGCGTCCAGGACTGTAATTAATAGTGGCTTGTTTTTCCACAGGAGATAACCTTATCTGTGACTGTTTGTGGCAAGTTTGCTTAACGGAGCATATCCGGTCAACTGTTTGCCTTTGTATTTACTACGTGAAAACTCTTAAACAGTCAGGTTTTCCCGGTAAGTAATTCCCCGGTGTTTGCGAGTGTTCATCTCAGACTCGAAGCAAAGTGGGTGAGAAGTCCGCGCGTGCGTAGCTATCCCGTAGGGAATCGCACACCCGTTTTCGCACACCAGTTTTGGCACACCCGCGCTGCCACCAGCAAGCTGATGTGACATACCACAGCCACGGAATATCTGTCAATACTTATATCTTAACATTTCTAATTTTTTGCATAATTCTCGTTACCAGGAAGAGCCTGGTAACGCAGCTCGGCGAGGCAGAGCCTCCAGCCAAGTCGAGAGGACTCCTATTTCGTCAAGCCGTGTTCGAGAGCGAAGCGAACCAACTCAGTACGGCTGTTAGTACCCGTCTTGCTAAACAAACGGCTGACGTACTTTTCCACATTACGCACGCTAGTTTCTAAGCGGCGGGCAATTTCCTTATTCATCAAACCTTGAGCAACCAAATCCAAAACACTTTGTTCTCGCGGAGTCAAATCAATTTTAATCGGCGAAGGACTTTGGGCGATCGAACTCCGCCCGCTCAGCAAAGACTCAATTCTCGCCATTTGGCTTGTCAAAGCAGCAATATCTGGACTTTCAGGATTTTCGCTCGTCTCCTTAGCAGCCGCGCGGCGGGCCAGCAAATTGGTTACTATTGCTACTAATTCGTCGGGATCGAAGGGTTTAGAAAGATAAGCATCGCAGCCTGCTTGATAGCCTTGAATGCGATCGCTCGTCATCCCCTTAGCAGTCAAAAACACCACCGGCAAAGCCTTATAGCGAGGATCTTCCCGCACTTGCTTGAGAAATTGATAACCGTCCACCTGGGGCATCATAATGTCTGAAATCACCAAATCTGGATTAGTCTGCTGCAAGAGTTCCCACCCATCGCGAGCATTACTGGCCACCTCAACCGCAAAATCGCTATCTTCCAAATAAGCTTGTACTGCTTCCCGCAAGCCCGGTTCATCATCTACCAATAATAATCGTGCTGACATAGTTGTTACCTTTACGCTTTACCACTATTTTTTAATTTAGCCGCATTTAAGTCTTATTGTCACTCCATCCCTCGAAGGAAGTTAAAAACTTGTTGTCCAACTCAAGAGCTTTGAGTTAGGTTTTGATCTAACGATTAAAAAGTGTTTAAATCTTTAATTCAAAACTCGAAACTCAAAACTCAAAATTATTGTTGAACCCTTCCACTTAAACTTTTGAACGATCTGTCAAAATTTCATAGCCAGTTTCTGTCACCAACACAGTATGCTCAAACTGAGCCGACATAGCATTGTCAACGGTTACAGCAGTCCACTTGTCAGAAAGCGTCCGAGTGTATTTAGAACCGGCATTCAGAATTGGTTCGATCGCCAATGTCATGCCCGCTCGCAATTTCACGTTCGGCATTTCCCGCGTGCGGAAATTGAAAACCGACGGTTCCTCGTGCAAATTTCGCCCGACACCGTGGCCGGTAAACTCCTCAACGACGCTAAAACCGTTGCTTTTGACATGATCTTCGATCGCACCAGCCAGATCGAGCAAATAGGCTCCAGCCTTCACTTGTTCGATGCCTTTGTAGAGAGCTTCTTCTGCAACTCGGATTAATTTTGCCGATTCGGGAGTCACTTCCACAACTGCGATCGTGATGCAAGAATCGCCGTGAAAACCTTGGTAATATGCCCCCGTATCTACCTTGAGAACATCTCCTGCCCGAATTACCTTTTTGGCGCTGGGGATGCCGTGAACAACTTCGTTATTAATGCTAGAGCAAATCGAACCGGTGAAACCGTGATAGCCTTTAAAACTGGGAGTTGCACCCATTTCGCGGATGCGTTTTTCGGCATAAGCATCCAAATCAGCAGTAGTCATTCCCGGTTTCACCATTAGGGAAATTTCTTTGAGTACCGTTGCAACGATTTTCGCTGCCTGCCGCATAATTTCGATTTCGCGTTCCGACTTAATTTCAATGCCTCGACGCTGTTTTTTGACTTGGGGTGCTTGAGTTGGGCTAGAAAGCAGACTGCTAAAAATATTCATGAATTGATTGGCGAGTAATTTTGTACTTGGACGGCAGGTTGAAGCAAAAAACGGCAAATATCCAGTTTTTTGTGGAAAAACGAGTGTCTTGTTCCGAACTGTCGATCGCGTATCCTTTTAGCTAGCTTAATATTTTTCTCAGTAATCGGCACGAAATTGGGGGGTCAATCAGCCTTCACGCACGGGCTCTCCTGCCCAACCCCTACTCCCCACCAGAAAATTTACTCTTTGTGGAACAGGCATCTTGCCTGTTCTTGAGCATGGTGCAAGATATCAGTTGGAGCGGGATTTCCGAGTCTTCCTGTGAGGTTAGCAATTGCGGCAATTAACTTATTTATGTCAACTGGTTTAGATAAGTGCATCTGGAAACCCGCTTCCAGCGCTTGCTTGCGCTCGGACTCTCTGGCGTAGGCCGTCAGAGCGATCGCAGGCATCTTTCCACCCCTAAGCACTTCCATTTCTCTCACCCGCGCGATCAACTCGTAGCCGTCTGCTTCGGGCATTCCAATGTCGCTCAGCAGCACATCCGGCCAATAACTCTCCAGTGCATCTAGAGCCCCGGCCACCGATGCCGCCGATCGCACCATAGCTCCTTCGTCTTCGAGTAAAGCAATCAAAAACTCCCGCGTGTCATCGTCATCATCCACCACCAGCAATTGCAAATTAGCCAGACTGGGCAGAGCCTCTGTCCCGTCATTGAGTTCCGACCAAGCATCCCCTGCACCTCCGGTCTTCCTCTGAGCAATAGGTAAAGCCACCGTAAATTTCGCACCCTCGCCCGGATTATTCTCTGCATACACCTTACCGCCGTGCTGTTCAACCAAGTGACGGACGATCGCCAATCCCAGTCCCAAACCCCCGTAAGACCTAGTTGTGCTGCTATCAGCTTGGCGGAAGCGATCGAAAACATAAGGCAAAAAATCAGGAGCGATACCAATGCCGCTATCAATTATCTGAATGTGAGCCTCATCTCCAACTGACTCTAACCGCACCTCTACTTTACCCTCTTGCGGACTAAACTTAATCGCATTTGACAGCAAATTCCACACAATTTGCTGCAACCGATCGGGATCGCCGATAACTTCACCTACATTGGGACTGCACGTTAATTCTATGACTATTGATTTTTCCTCAGTCAGCGGCTGCAAAGAATCTATTGCCAGCTTAATCGCAGATTCCAACCGAATCGGATGCTTATTTAAATTTAGTTTCCCCCGCAGAATCCGCGAAACATCTAAAATATCTTCGATGAGTTGAGCTTGAGATTTAGCATTGCGCTCAATTGTTTCTAGGGCTTTCTCAATAGTGTCTTGGTCAAATGTTTTGGTACGAAGCAGCCTAGACCAGCCGAGAATTGCATTTAAAGGAGTGCGGAGTTCGTGAGAGAGAATAGCTAGAAATTCATCCTTCATCTGGTTAGCTCTCTCCGCTTCTTGCCGCGCCACTTGTTCGCGGATTAGTCTCCCGCGTTCTTCCTCTGCTTGCTTGCGGTCTGTGACATCTCTAACCGTGCCCACATGACCGATAAGTTTTCCCAAATCCGAAAACATTGGTGACGACTGCACGTGAACCCAACGCACACTTTCGCTACCAGCTAATCGAAACTCGTTAGAATATTCCTGACTTTCTTTAATCCAAGCTAACCAATCTGTGACTACGCGATCGCGATCTTCTGGATGAACTTCCCGCTGCCAAACCTCTACCAAGCTTTCGTCCAAAGCTAACCCGCAAATCGCTTGACAACGGGGATTAATGTAAGTACAGCGGCCTTCAACGTCAGCTAAGTAAATTCCCAGTGGCGAACAAGCACACAAAGTGCGAAACCGCTCTTCACTTTTACTTAGTTCACTATTAACAGCAGCTAACTGTGTTGCTTGCTGCTTCACCTCGACGGTTTTTTGGAACAATTCCACAAAAACCCCCACCTTCGATGTCAATATTTCGGGTTCCAAGGGTTTGAACAGGTAATCCACCGCACCCAGAGAATAACCTTTAAACACGTGGGTGTCATTACTGCTGAATGCTGTGATAAAAATAATCGGAGTCGCTCGCGATCGATCTCTAGAGCGAATCAATGTTGCTGTCTCAAATCCATCCATTCCCGGCATCTGCACATCAAGCAAAATTACCGCAAAATCTTCATTAAGCAGACATCTCAGAGCCTCCGCGCCCGAATTAGCTTGTACTAGATGATAAGAGGGGCTGTTGAGGATAGCTTCTAGAGCTACCAAATTTTCTGGGCGATCGTCAACTAAAAGGACATTTACTCGATGGGGGGACTGCAGATTCATAAATTTTTTAATCTTTAATTCTTAGCAAATTGACTAAACAGGGAGCGATTTTAGAGAGGGGTAAAATCCAGTCTACTTCAACATTTGCGATCGCCGACGCTGGCATGGTCGGGCATAGAGCTGAAGCCGGTTCCTCCACAAATGTCAATCCTCCCTCAGCTTTAATTTTTGCCAGCCCTTTACTACCATCCGAATTAGCTCCCGTTAAAATTATCCCGATCACTTTCTCCCCAAAGGCATCCGCAGCAGACTCAAACAGCACATCGATTGAGGGCCGCGCGTAGGAGACAGGAGCCTCAGTTGATAGTGCAAATTTAGGAGTTCCGCGATTGGGGATTGGGGATTTTGAATTATGGATTGACTCCACTGCCACGCTCCCCCATTCTGTAAAGTTGTTTTCATACAGGCTAAACTCCTCGTCAGAGGGCGATTCTATTAGCAAGTGATAGTCAGCAGGAGCCAAGTAAACCCGTCCAGGTACGATCTCCTCTTTGTCTTCGGCCTCTGTGATTTGGAGAGAGCTTTGCTGTTGTAAAACATCCGTGAGCCTATTCTGAGAACTCTTATGGCGGTGTTGGACAATAACTACAGGCAAAGGAAAGCTTTGTGGCAAATCTGCCAGCAGCACAGTCAGAGCCTGTAGCCCTCCCAAAGACGTGCCCACAACCACTATTTCAAAATTTTTTTTATTTAACTCTTCGGTAGAGTTTATCACTACTTTCAATTGGTTCATAGTATTTTTCATAAGGTGTAAAAGTCATAGACTCCTGATGTCCTAGTCCTAAAACTCCAAACATTCCCAGGCTCTCATAAAAAAGCTTGTGTACCCGCTCTTGGAGGTTTGAATTGAAATAAATCAGCACATTACGGCACAAGATAACATTAAATTCATTAAAAGAATTATCCGTTGCTAGGTTGTGGTGAGCAAAGACAATATTATCTTTAAGTGAAGAGCGAAAAATCGCATTTTCATAGGCAGCAGTGTAATACTCAGAAAACGCTTTCTTGCCCCCCGCTTGGTGGTATAGTTGCGTATATTCTTGCATTTGTTTCAGCGGGAATATCCCTGTTTTGGCGGTTTTCAAAACTAATTCATTCATGTCCGTAGCGTAAATCCGACAACGGTCGTACAGTCCTTCTTCTTGCAGCAAGATTGCCATAGAATAGACTTCTTCGCCCGTTGAACATCCAGCGTGCCAAATCCGAATAAAAGGATAAGTACGCAGTAGCGGCACCACTTTATTTCTGAAACTAATGTAAAAGCTGGGATCGCGAAACATCGCCGTTACATTGACAGAAATATCCAGCAGTAAACGATCTAGGTAAGCAGGATTGTGAAGTACCTTTTCCTGAAGGGCAGAGACAGTGGTGAGCCGTTCCGAGCGAATAGTGTTCCAAATACGGCGCTTGAGAGAGGCAAGAGCATAATTGCGAAAATCAAATCCGTAATAGCGAAACATTCCCTCTAGTAGGAGTTGAATTTCGATTGTTTCAAGTTCATGGCTTTGGGGCATTTTTAATTACTAATTGGTTATTGGGCATAGTTGACTGTTGACTGTTGACTGTTGACTGTTGACTGTTGACTGCTGACTAATGACTAATGACTGTTGACTGTTGACTGTTGACTGTTGACTGTTGACTGTTGACTGTTGACTGCTGACTGTTGACTGCTGACTAATGACTAATGACTGTTGACTGTTGACTGTTGACTGCTGACTGTTGACTGCTGACTAATGACTAATGACTAATGACTAATGACTAATGACTAATGACTTCTTCCTATCGATAAAGCCAGACACGCAGCAGCGAGAGCAACTGTTCCGTATCAACAGGTTTGGTAATGTAGTCAGACGCACCAGCTTCGATACATTTTTCCCGATCGCCCTTCATAGCTTTCGCAGTAAGAGCAATCATTGGCAAGGAAGCAAATTGAGGCATATTACGAATTGCTTGCATGGTTTCGTAACCGTCCATCTCTGGCATCATCACGTCCATCAACACAATATTTATGCCAGGGGTATTTTGCAATTTAGCAATGCCCTCTCTGCCATTCTCAGCATACTCAATCTTCATTTTATGGCGCTCCAGCATACTCGTGAGGGCGAAAATATTCCGCATATCGTCGTCAACAATCAAGACTGTTTTGCCCGCCAGCGTCGAATCTGTTTGATACAATTGCTCTAGCATTTGGCGCTTCGGTTCCGGCAAATTTGCTTGGACTCGGTGCAAAAACAAAGCTGTTTCATCTAACAAACGTTCTGGCGATCGCACATCTTTAACAATGATTGTTTCGGCCATGCGCTTGAGTTGAGTTTCTTCGGATCGTGTCAACTCTTTGCCCGTATAAATAATAAGCGGCAGACTTTTCAAAGTAGCCTCTTGCTTGATCTGCTCTATCAGTTCAAAACCCGTCATATCTGGTAGTCCCAAATCGAGTACAACGCAGTCAAAATGCCCCGATTTCAAAATTGCTAGCGCCTCTGCACCACTCCCCACAGCCGTTGTAGAAACATCGTGATTGCCGATTAAATCCACAATGCCCAGACGCTGCGTTTCGTCGTCTTCCACGACTAGCAAATTCTTCACTGGCCGCTCCACAAACCCCTTAATATCAGTCAAAGCTTTGCTCAATGCTTCGCGACTGACAGGCTTTTGTAAGTAGGCGATCGCCCCTAACTGCAAACTACGCTGCCGCCCTTCTTCAACTGATACAATGTGAACCGGAATGTGGCGCGTACTTGGGTCGTGCTTCAAGCGATCGAGCACTGTCCAGCCATCCATCACAGGCAAATTTAGATCTAGCATAATCGCAGTTGGCTTGAACTCTCGCGCCATCGCCAAACCGATATCGCTCCGCAAAGCCACCAAACCTTTAAAACCCTGTTCCTGCGCCATATCCAACAGAATTCGAGCGAAGTTTACATCATCTTCAATAATCAAAAGCACGCGATCGTCACTCTCAATATTTTCTCGATCATCAGAGATTAAAGGTGAGGGGTAAGGCGCGATCGGCAAGTGGAAATTCGGCAAAGGAAGTGCGGGAGAATTAGCAGGGGGTAATTGAGGCGTTTGCTTGCCCGTCCCCGAACCCGTTTCATTCATTATTCGCGATTCTTGGTAAGTTTGTGGCAGATAAAGCGTGAACCTACTACCCTCACCAGGGCGACTTGTCAATTTAATTTCTCCACCTAACAAATTAGCGATTTCTCTACTAATTGACAAACCCAAACCCGTTCCCCCGTATTTGCGGCTAGTGCTACCATCTGCTTGTTGGAAAGCCTCAAAAATAACCCTGTGTTTTTCAGCAGAAATCCCAATCCCGGTATCGCTAACTGAGAAAGCCAAAACAGTAGGGGAACTCCTTAAACTTTCTATCTCTAAACTCCACCCTTCCCGCGCTACTTCCGCACGCAATTTCACCTCACCTCGCTCTGTAAACTTAAACGCATTAGAGAGGAGATTCTTCAAAACTTGTTGCAGGCGTTTAGCATCAGTATAGAGACCTTTTGGCAACCCAGCCTCAAGCTCTATTTTAAAACTCAACTTCTTATCCTGGGCGATTTGGCGGAAAGTCCGATCCAAATGATCTCGCAAGTCCGTAAACAACACTTGCTCAATTTCCACGGACATCGTGCCCGATTCAATCTTAGCGAGATCCAAGATGTCATTAATCAGCCCCAGCAAATCATTTCCCGCCGAGTAAATTGTGCGCGTGTATTCAACTTGCTTCAGAGTCAAATTGCCTTCAGTATTGTCAGAAAGCAATCGAGCCAGAATCAACAGCGAATTTAGCGGAGTTCGCAACTCGTGAGACATATTTGCCAGAAACTCCGACTTATACTTAGAAGTTAGAGCCAACTGTTCGGCTCTTTCTTCCAACAACCCCCTCGCCTGTTCGATATCTCGGTTTTTCCGCTCAACTTCCTTATTTTGCAGCGCTAGCAATTCAGCTTGTTCTTCTAGTTCTTCATTCGTTTGTTGCAACTCTTCCTGCTGACTCTTCAACAGTTCCTCAGATGCGCGGAGTGACTGCGCTTGCTGTTCGAGACGCTTGTTAGTTTCCGTTAGTTCTTTTTGCTGAGTTTGTAACTCTTCTGCCAAAGACTGTGACTGTTTCAGCAACTCTTCCGTCCGCATACTCGCCGCAATTGTATTTAAGACAATTGCGATACTTTCTGTAAGTTGGTCGAGGAATGTCAAGTGTATTTCGCTGAAGCGGCGGAACGAAGCTAACTCGATTACTGCCGTCACTTGTCCCTCAAATAGTACGGGTAAAACCACCACATTCAACGGCGTAGATTCTCCCAGTCCCGATCCAATTTTAACGTAGTTTTCCGGCACTTCTGTCAACAGTATGCGTTCCTTTTCCAGGGCGCACTGTCCTACCAAACCTTCGCCTAAATGGAATCTATTTCCTAACTGTTTGCGTTCGCGGTATGCGTAGGTACTTAACAGTTTGAGAAACGGATCATGTTCGACAGATTCCATCATGAAGAAGACGCCATGCTGAGCAGACACCAGCGGCGTCAATTCTGATAGAATTAGTTTAGAAACAGTTTCTAAATCCCGCTGACCTTGTAGCATTCGAGTGAACTTAGCAAGGTTTGTTTTCAGCCAATCTTGCTCAGTATTCTTCTGCGTCGTCTCCCGGAGATTGGCGATCATCTGGTTAATGTTGTCCTTAACAATGGCAACTTCTCCTTCCGTGGCGACGGAAATTGACCTCGTTAAATCGCCTCTGGTAACAGCAATTGCCACTTCTGCAATCGCCCGCAACTGAGTAGTCAAATTCGCCGCCAACTCATTCACATTATCCGTCAAATCTCGCCACGTCCCCGCCGCGCCCGGAACCTTCGCCTGGCCGCCCAATTTCCCTTCAATTCCCACTTCCCGCGCCACTGTAGTAACTTGATCGGCAAACGTCGCCAGCGTATCAATCATTTCGTTAATCGTATCTGCCAGAGTCGCAATTTCTCCCTTAGCTTCCAGCATTAATTTGCGCTTCAAATCGCCATTCGCCACCGCCGTCACAACCTTAGCAATACCCCGCACTTGCGCTGTCAAATTCCCCGCCATCGAGTTTACGTTGTCGGTTAAATCTTTCCAAGTTCCCGCAACTCCTTTCACCTCAGCTTGACCGCCCAATTTACCCTCAGTCCCCACCTCCCGCGCCACCCGCGTCACCTCAGAAGCGAAGGAATTAAGCTGATCCACCATCACGTTAATAGTATCTTTCAACTCCAGAATTTCGCCTTTGACATCGACGGTGATTTTCTTAGACAAATCGCCATTTGCCACCGCTTTCGTCACTTCCGCAATATTCCGCACCTGCGCCGTCAAATTCCCCGCCATCAAGTTAACATTATCGGTTAAATCTTTCCAAGTTCCCCCTACACCCCGCACGTAAGCTTGCACACCTAATTTACCTTCCGTTCCTACTTCCCTAGCAACTCTGGTTACTTCTGATGCGAAGGAACTCAACTGATCCACCATGATGTTAATCGTGTTTTTCAGTTCGAGAATTTCCCCTTTAACATCTACTGTAATTTTCTTGGATAAATCGCCATTGGCCACAGCGGTTGTCACTTCGGCAATGTTACGCACTTGTGCTGTTAAATTCCCCGCCATCGAGTTAACTGAATCCGTTAAATCTTTCCAAGTTCCCGCAACTCCTTTAACTTCAGCTTGCACGCCTAATTTCCCTTCCGTTCCCACTTCCCTCGCAACCCTGGTTACTTCAGAGGCGAAGGAATTTAACTGATCCACCATCGTGTTGACGGTGTTTTTCAACTCCAGAATTTCACCTTTAACATCTACAGTAATTTTCTTCGACAAGTCGCCATTTGCCACAGCAGTCGTAACAGCCGCAATATTCCGTACTTGTTCGGTCAAACTACCCGCCATGAAGTTAACGCTATCCGTTAAATCCTTCCAAGTTCCTGCTACGCCTCGCACATCCGCTTGACCGCCGAGTTTACCTTCCGAACCCACTTCTCTGGCAACCCTGGTTACTTCAGATGCGAAGGAATTAAGCTGATCCACCATCACGTTAATGGTGTTTTTTAGTTCTAAAATTTCGCCTTTAACCTGTACCGTAATTTTTTTAGATAAGTCACCGTTAGCAACCGCCGTCGTCACCTCAGCAATGTTGCGGACTTGTGCGGTAAGATTGCCGGCCATTGAGTTAACTGAATCCGTTAAATCTTTCCAGGTTCCTGCTACTTCTTGCACTTCTGCTTGTACGCCTAATTTCCCTTCCGTTCCCACTTCCCTAGCAACCCTGGTTACTTCAGATGCGAAGGAATTTAACTGGTCAACCATCGTGTTGACGGTGTTTTTCAGTTCGAGAATTTCGCCTTTAACATCTACGGTAATTTTCTTAGATAAATCGCCCTTGGCCACAGCGGTTGTCACTTCAGCGATGTTCCGCACTTGTGCTGTCAAACTGCCTGCCATGAAGTTAACGCTATCCGTTAAATCCTTCCAAGTTCCGGCAACTCCTTTCACCTCAGCTTGACCGCCGAGTTTGCCTTCGGAACCTACTTCCCTAGCAACTCTGGTTACTTCAGATGCGAAGGAATTTAACTGATCCACCATGATGTTAATAGTGTTTTTTAACTCCAGAATTTCACCTTTAACATCTACTGTAATTTTTTTAGATAAGTCACCATTTGCCACAGCCGTCGTCACGTCGGCAATATTCCGTACTTGTGCGGTAAGATTGCCGGCCATTGAGTTAACTGAATCCGTTAAATCTTTCCAGGTTCCAGCAACTCCCCGCACTTCAGCTTGCACCCCTAATTTGCCTTCCGTTCCTACTTCCCTAGCAACTCTGGTTACTTCAGATGCGAAGGAACTCAACTGATCCACCATGATGTTAATCGTGTTTTTCAGTTCGAGAATTTCCCCTTTAACATCTACTGTAATTTTCTTGGATAAATCGCCATTGGCCACAGCCGTCGTCACTTCGGCAATGTTACGCACTTGTGCTGTTAAATTCCCCGCCATCGAGTTAACTGAATCCGTTAAATCTTTCCAGGTTCCAGCAACTCCTTTAACTTCTGCTTGCACGCCTAATTTCCCTTCGGTTCCCACTTCCCTAGCCACCCGCGTTACTTCCGACGCAAAGGAGCTCAACTGGTCTACCATTGTGTTAACAATTTGCGCGGTTTGGAGGAATTCTCCTTTGAGGGGTCTGTCTTCTATTTCTAAGGCGATAGTTTGCGATAAATCTCCTTTTGCTACGGCCCGAATTACTCTGGCGGTTTCAGAGGTTGGTTGCACTAAATCTGTAATTAGGGTATTGACAGAGTTGACGCTAGCTGCCCATGACCCCTCGGCGCTGCCGATGGTGGCCCGCTGGGCGATTTTGCCTTCTTTACCGACAACTGTGCCGATGCGATCGAGTTCGGCCGCCATTCTCTCATTGAGATCGATAATGTCGTTAAGTTCGTCAGCAATTTTCCCCGCTAGACCGGTCTGGTCTATGGGCATCCGAACTGAAAAGTCCCCTTTTTTGACTGCTACTAAGGTTCTGAGTAACTGTTTGGCATAACCATTATTGGAATTGGGGCTTGTTATCTGTGCAGTTGACATGACCGTTACCTTTGACGAGTTTGAAGGGGAAGGGGGGAATATTTTTGAGATTATTGATATTATCCGACTAAAGCAGTGTCTGATTGCTTCTATCGAAAGATGGATGACAAATTGCTGTTTATCAGCTATTTTGTTATTGGTTATTTTATACGGGTTAGCAAACTCTTCTTGCTAACCAGTTAATTGTGGGGTGTCAGGAACAGGCCCGAAAGCCTGTTCCACCCTGTTCCACACAGAGTGAATTTTATTGTAGGGCGGGCAGGATGCCAGCGCTACAGATTACCAACTGCGATTATTTCCAATTTTGCCACGAACTATTGAAAATAGAAGTACCCGGAAAGGCGATGGGATTGGCATTTTGTTGCAACCGCAACTGTAACACTTCCAAGTTTGGCTCGCGGGATGGCAATTCGTCCACTAATTCATAAGGGAGAATCCCCTTTTCTAGGGAAAAAGCAGCCGTAACTCCCGCCGCCACACCGGCAGACCATTCAAAAGAATGCACTCGATAAGCAGCGGCCGCTGTGTGGCTAACAGCAATACTTTTACCCGCCACTAACATATTGTCAATTTTCTGAGGAATCATTGCCCGCAGCGGAATTTGGAAGGGATAAGCTTGCCCTTGACCTTTGCGAGTGCCTTCGCGTTCGGTATTTCCTGGTGCTTCCGGCGGACTGTTGGTCATGCAGGGGTGAAAGTCGATCGCATAATGACCAATACCCACAGAATCAGGATAAATCGTAGCGCGCGATCGCGATTTTGTATCCTCAACAGATTGACTTCCCACAGCCAAAGCCGGCGCATTCAAACCACCCACAGCTAACCACAACTTCCGATACTCTTCCTCCGACAAATTCTGGCGGTAAAAATCAGCCGTAAAGTCAGTGCGAGACATATCAACTTCCCACACCGTAAAACCTTGAGGCTGATTGAAACTCGGCCGCCCAATAATGCGTCGGCCCTCCCGCATATAAGGATATTTAGAAAGTCCGTGCACCGTCCCCATCGGCGAATCCAACCCGCTCAAAAAACGATTGTTTGGATTAGGCTTTTTGACTCCCTCTCCTAGCTGCGAGTCAGTAGTTCCTGTTACCAGCCAGTAGAAAAATCCTTTGGCATTTTCCTCTCCCTTTCGCAAAGTTTCCGTTCGCAAACCGCCCATCCATCCCCCCGGTTGCAGTTGACCTGCTTCTTCCAACTGCTGGCGAGTGTAAATTAAATTATCTTGAGAATTGCCGGGACGATAGTCATTGCCCCAAGTCCAGTTTTGCATCGAAATATCCCCCGGATAAATCGGGAATTGCTTCGGGTCTGAAGGTCGCTTTTGATCCGGTCTCATGCTCCTGATTTGGCGGTAGCTGAAAACCAAGGGAAAGCTCGCCAATCTCTGCAATTCGTAACTGTAGTAAGGAGCGTATTGTTGATAAAAAGACGGCACTTGATGCTGCTGCGGTTCCTTCGTTGCCTCCATTGCAAAGGTGTAGGTAAAACCTTGAGTGCAGTAAGCATCGCCGGTGGGGCTGGCGGAGGAAGGTTCAAGAGGGGAACGCGGGTCAATTCCGAGGCGGTAGGGAACATCGGCAAGTCCGATCAATTCACCTGTTTCAGTGGCATCTACAACGTACCAATCAGCAGCCCCCCTACTGCCAGAAGGGGAGGAACTGGTGGAATTCCCCCCTTGTAAAGGGGAACTGGTGGAATTCCCCCCCCTTGGTAAGGGGGGGTTAGGGGGGGTTCCAGATGCTTTAGGAATAAACCGAATAATAGTTTTGTTAAATCGCGGAGAATTTTCGTAGCGATAGGCATCTTCGATAGTCTGAGAAAGAGTTTCGGTGTTGATTGGCCCGGTGTTGGGGGCCGGTTTGTGTTGAATGGCGATCGCACTTTTAATTTGTTGACCCCCAACCGTATTCCCCGCCACAGCAGGAGTAATTGCTAGTTCTTTAATAACTGTATTGGGAAACCATTTCAGCGTGCCTTTGCCTTTTCTAGCGGCATCCTGCAAGATGTTAAATAGAATTTTGTGACCGTCGTAGGGCATGAAACAGGAATAGCTAACCCAACAGCCTCCGGGATTTAGCCGGCCGTAATGTTCCTTGATCCGTTCCCGCAATTCGAGGTAGCCGCGGGGGTAAAATAAGAGCGATCGCTGAGTATCTCTTTCATCGAGTGCGGAAGTTCCCTGGGAGGAAATTTGACCGCCTACCCAGTCAGTAATTTCAGTGAGGCAAACTGTGCGCCCCGCCAGCAAACCTTCGTAAGCGGTAGCAGCGCCGGAGAGCCCGCCGCCTGCTACTAGAATGTCGCAAGTTTCAGCAGTGTCGGGATTGCGACCCGGTGCGGCAAATACTGGCGAAATGCTCCCTATCGCGGAAATTATGCCGAGGGTGAGGCTAAGGATCGATCGACCTTTGAGCAAAAATAGATACTGTCGAAGTTTCATCGGAGATTGTGGAATTAATTTTGACATAGCCCGAAAAACACTCCTCCCATCTAAATGTTTATTTTGCAGTATACTGGTATTTCGCGGTGTTGTCAGGGAAAACTTTTTTAGATAAGAGGCATTAATACCAGCAACAACTATTGAACAGCCGGATCTACCTTATGCTCAAAATCGTCAAATTTTTTAGGTCATTCATTCCTTTTGAGAGTTTAACAATTACCACCAGTTTAACTTATTCGGAAGTTTTACGCAGGTTAGACGAAGTTGTTACTCCTCCCAAAGTTTTTAGAATAATTATACCCTTTGGTCAACCCCCTGCAAAACCCTATGAAGGAACGATTTATGGCAAAAAATTCAAAATTAATCGCATCATCATCGGGAGACATTTATTGTTCCCAATTATACAAGGAGATATACATAATCAACAGTTCGGTTGTTCCATCAGAATTAGGATGAGTTTACATACAACAGTTATAGGAATTCTGATTCTTTGGCTGTGGACAACTGGCAGTATAGGAATGTTTTCTTTATTTGCTTGGTTAGTAGAACCATCCGTGGGAGCCATATTTTTACCAATCTTAGGAATGTTTATTTGTGGCTGGCTTTTGTGCTTGATTCCCTTTAAGATTGAAGCAAAAGCAGCTACCAAATTTTTAGCGATACTCTTAACCTAAAATAATTTGTAACCGCAATATTTTAGTTGTATTATTAAAAATAATCTGGGTTCATCGGCATTCATCTGCGGTAAAAAAAAGTCCAAAATTATGCGTCAAAACCAACTGAAACAAAAAATTAAACAAGGCGAAACAGTCCTCGGTTTATTTATGAACTGCGCTTATCCCGCATTCATGGAAATATGCGGTCACGCTGGATTTGATTTCGCCGTTATCGATATGGAACACGGGCCCCTGAACCCGCTTGCTGCTGAAGATTTGTGTCGCGCCGCCGACTGCACTGGAATTGCACCGATTATTCGTGTCCGCAAAAACGACGGGCCGCAAATTCAACGAGCTCTTGATATCGGCAGTGCAGGCGTTCAAGTACCTCAAATAGAAAGCAAAATCGATGCCGAAACCGCTGTCAAAAGCGCTAAATACAGTCCTCTGGGCACGCGAGGCCTTTCCTTCGCTACGCGGGCGGGGCTTTACACCGCTGCAGGTACAAATATCACCGACAAACTCAACGAAGAATCCTTAGTTGTGATTCATGTCGAAGGCAAAGGCGGCATCGACAACCTGGCAGAAATTGTTACTGTGCCAGAGGTGGACGTGATTTTTCTGGGGCCTTACGATTTGTCACAGTCGATCGGCATTCCCGGTCAAGTCCGCGATCCCCGAGTCATCGACATGATGCAAGAGGCAGTGCAAACCATCCGCAAAGCAGGCAAAGCCGCCGGTACTTTTGCCGAAAACCCCGAAATCGCCCAGCAGTGGATTGATGCTGGCGTTCAGTACGTTGCACTTGGGGTCGATGTTGCCGTTTTCCTGCGGGCCTGTCAGTCGCTGGTGAAAGCAGTCAATCGATTTTAGATTTTAGATTTTAGATTTTAGATTGGGGATTTTGGATTAAAAGAAGAACCAGCCCCGGATTCATCTTGCAAGCTTTACGATATCTTTGCAATTTTTGTAGTGTCTTTTACGACACATCCAAAAAACCTGCGCTAGAGTAGAAGCATACACCTCCTCCAGGCAAAATTAGGGAGGGGAGCAAGGCTTCAGGGAGTAAAATCTATGAAAACCGTATTAGAATCCATTCATTTGGATTATGCCTTCATGTTTACTTTCAAAAAAGTAAACTCGATTAAGCTAGAAGGTTTCAAGGAATTTTTTGACGATATGCCTGTCGATCCGTATGTGAAAGGTAAGTATCGTTCGAGAAGATTATCGCGGTTTGCAGTCAACGGAAATGAGTTAGTTAAGTTACCTCACGGCTATTTGTATCAAAGCAAAACATACAATCCGCTAGTGGGTGATATCAGGCGGGAATTTGCCGAATTGGACGATCGACTAATCGCCCTCGATAATTTCAAACAGATGATTTTTGCTTTTTTCGATTCCTGCAAAATTCACCCTGAAGCTGAAATCGGCATCCATCAAATCAGGACAACTTGTTCGCCGCACAATTTCGGCAACCCCGCACCGGAAGGCATTCACCAAGACGGTACTGACTTTATCGGGATTTTCTCGGTGGACAGAACTAATATTGTCGGCGGGGAAACGCATTTGTACTTGGCTAAAAAAGAGAAGCCTGTTTTTAATAAAATTCTGCAGCCAGGGGAATTGCTGTTAGTTAACGACCACGAATTTTTCCACTTTACTACGCCGATTAAACCGGAATCTGAAGGAGTGGGAACCAGGGATGTCTTTGTGCTGACTTCTCCGAGTTTGCTTACCGATTGAGGATAAAGTCTGGGACGAATAACCTAATGATGTAGGGTGCGCGCCGCGCACCTTACTTCGATTACCCATTACTGCATCCCACAGATCACCTTTTGGTTGCGCCCCTCCCCATTTCAATGATGGTTAATGCTTGGGAAAATCGATTCCTGAAATTGATATTCCTTCCATCTTCTCCACATATCGTCCTTGAGCCGCTACACATTCTGCCATTTTTTTAGCTTGTATGGGTTCACTCCTTCGATCGGGGGAGATACCTCTATACTCCCATGTACCGCGAATGTCGCCAGAGAATGCTTTTCCATTGTTTTTTAATACTAGCTCCGTGCCAGTTGCATCAATATAGTATTTCCCATTTTCCAAAGACACGCTGCTAATTGTGATAGATTCGACGCCTTTGTAGGGATTTGCAGGGCCATCGACGATCTTGATGCAGATTCTATTGTTTTGATGTGCAATCTCTCTACGGGAGTTATTGAACATTGTTCCTTGAGCGTAGTAAGCTCCTGTGGGTAAAATTGTAGAGCCCTGTTGATTACTTTGAGCAGAGGACAATGATGAGATTGACAGAAGGATAGAACTAACAATTAGTGTTTCGATCGCCAAAAATTTCATTTGCAACAAAACTCCATTAAAATTGTTTTTTCAGATTGTACACGATCGCAGATGCTCTATAAACTTCTCTAGAGTTCTTGCAAAAGTCAAATTCACCCCCCGCAAGTCCCCCTTATTAAGCGGGGAAACAAGAATAATCTTGCCTCCTCCCCTGATTCAATGGGAGGGTTGGGGTGGGGTGCCTTGTATTTTTGCAAGAGTTCTAATCATCACTAAAGTCCTGACTACAAACCTTTCGTTAGTAGTGAGGGCTTTATTCGTCTTTCTGGCATTGAGTAGACTTCTTGCAAAAGTCCTTTCGATCAAATTTTCGGACGGGCAAGATGCCCATCCCACAAGAGAAAAAACTTTTTGTGGGACGGGCATCTTGCCCGTCCCAGCTATTTTTGCAAGAGGTCTAGGCAATCATGACTAAAGTCCTTACTACAAACCTGCATATTTTCCTAAAAAACCAGGTTTATGCGTCTAACAACTCACCGATAAATCTTATCGAAACTTCCGTTCAGACTCTTGAATGGGAACATCATTAATACTAGCTTCACGTCTTCGCATTAACCCATTTTCGGCAAATTCCCACTGTTCATTACCATAGGCGCGATACCAGTAGCCAGAATCATCGTGCCACTCATACTCAAATCGAACAGAAATCCGATTATCTGTAAAACTCCACAGTTCTTTCTTTAAACGGTAATCTAATTCCTTTGCCCATTTTCGTCTTAAAAAAGCCTTGATTTCTTCCCGTCCGCTGAAGAATTCGGCACGGTTTCGCCACTGAGAATCTTCCGTATAAGCTAAGGCTACTCGTTCTGGATCGCGGGTATTCCAGGCATCTTCAGCAGCTTGAACTTTGGCTTTAGCCGTTTCCAACGTAAAGGGCGGTAGAGGTGGTTTAGTTTCCATCAGCTTGGTTTTTTGTGATTGTAAAAGGTAAGGTGCGGGATGCTCGCGCTACAGAGAGAGTTTTGGGAATTTGATATCAATCCTCAGCATCGGGATCGATTCCCATTGCTCGCAGTCGATCGGCTAACTGGGCGGCTTTTCGCTCTGCTTGTTCGGCTCTTTCCCGTTCTTGTTCGGCTCTTTCCCGTTCTTGTTCGGCTCTTTCCCGTTCTTGTTCGACCCTGCCCCGCTCAATTTCAACTTGTTCGGAGCCAGTTAACAGCAAATTCCCCTGCGAATCCCACCACCGCAGCCAAAGCAGTTCTTGATTTTGATAGCTTCCCTGCCACAGTCCCAATTCTACATCTAGTACAGGAATGGGATAGTGACCGCGTTCGTTTGGCTCCATCCTTCGATACCCAAAATCTATTAGGTGATAGACCTCTAAATTGCCCGTTCTCATTTCATAAATGCCGTAGTAAGGGATGCGGATAATTCTCTCGTACACCCAAAACTTACCGGGTTTAGTTGTTGTACCGTCGGCCGCCACAGAAAGCGGAGTACGATCGCGCTCTTCCTCTCCATTACCACTAGCAAATTCTAAAGCAATGAACGGAGCCATGTGTTCCCGCCAAAGTACATAAGAACGGCGAAAACCATCGAGTGTTGCGGGTACATTCGGCACGTAAAACCAATCCGGTGCTTCTGCACCTCGTTCTGGCGGGTCAGTTTCTCGCCAGTAAATGCCGCAATCTTGCCCGATCGCATATTGTCCGTCTGGATGCAGCCGCTCTACAACCGGCCCGATCGAATCTGTCAGAATGATGCTCTGAGGATGCTCCTGAAAATTTTTCACAAATGTACCGTCTTCGTCTGGCAGTTGGGTATGGTCGGGGAATGCAGGAGGCAGACCTGTAGCAGTTATTGTCTCATTCATCGTCTTTTCCGTGCAGTTATTGTTCATTGTACTGCGAAATTTTATAGCAATCTGATTTGAAACTTTAGCTAATATTAACTAAACCCAGCTAACCACAGCGGAAGCATCAACAGCAAACCGACAGAAGTGATGGCGATGCTGCTAGCTAACAAATCGCGATCGAGCTCGTAGACTTCTGCTAAAATCAGCACGGAAAGAGCTGTGGGCGTTCCCGACATCAACACCAACACAAACCTCGGATCGCCACTCAATCCGAAATAACTAGCACCCAATCCGATTAGCACCGGCACAATTACCACTTTTAACAGCGACGGGATTAACGCCAGTTCAAAACTTTCCCATTTCTTAATAGACCTCAGCCGGATGCCAACCAGCAGCAAAGCACTGGCAATTACCACCCAAACAGCAGTCTGCAATCCCGATTCCACTGTTTCGGGCAGGGGGATGTTTCTAGTATAAAAACCAATTAAAAATGCCCAGAGAGCGGGAACTGTCAGCACGTCCCGGATCTGAGTCCACCAGTGTTTTTTTTGCTCCGAGTTCCCGAAATAGCTAGCAATAAATACACCGAAACAATAAGTTCCAATAACGTTGTTAGTGACGCTGTACAAGACAGCCCAGTTGGTGTTATCGGTGCTGATGATAGACGGGGTGATTGCTAATCCAACAAAGCCCGTATTCCCTAACATCGAAGCTAGGATAAAACTCCCTTCGCTCGATCGCTTCAGGGAATTAAAATTTACTAAGAATAAATTTACCAGAGAATTCTTGCCCTGAAAATAGGGCTTTTTGATGTGGGCCGCACTCAGCCTACGCAATAATACCCAAGTCAGCCAAGCACAACTCGTACTCAGAAATAACACGAATATGGCGATCGCCGGCGTGAATCCCACAGCACCCGAAAAATCGCTCTGACGGGCTAAAACTAGAATTTGCAGCGGTATCCCAATCCAGAAAAGAAAGTGGCTCAGCAGCTTGGGAAAATCAACTGGGATGTACCGAAACAGCAGCAGTCCTAAGCCCGTCCAGATAACTAGAGGCGTATAAGCGTGAAATAAGGTTTCAATCATAAAAATTTAACTAGACAATTGGAAATGCCTCTATCTATTAATAGTAATCCTAAAATCACTTTAAGAAATGCGAATTGTCGTTAGCGGAACCCTCGAAGAGGATCGCACTTGCACGCTTTTTCGTCCTAGCGTGTTGGCAGCACTGCAGGCCCGAAAATTTCCGCCCAAATTCCCGCACCTTCCAGGCCACAATCCTCAGACTAGCAGCCCCAAATGCTGGTAGCTTTTTGCCTTCTGTTTCACAAAACCTCTGTTAATTTGACCAATGTGCGATCGAGTTATCTGAGAGCATCTCAATGAAAGCCGCCCTCCGCTAGAAATTCGAGTTAGGAGTCAGGAGTCAGGAGCCAGGAGAAAAGAGGAAGAAGGAAGAAGGAAGAAGGAAGGAGCCAGAAGAAGTGTTTTTACAAATATGAGATGCTCCCAGTTATCTTGCCTTGGACGAACAGACGTGCAACGTTTTCCTGCCACTTCGATCGAACGGAAACAGGGCGAGACTAAAGTGGCTGATGACTTGCACTAATCAATTCAATTTCAAAGCATTAACAGGCACCTCATCCCAAGAACTAACAGTCCGCAAGGTAGCAACCCAGCCCTGCTGTTTTTGCTCTGCCGTCAAATTCTTCTCAAAAGATTCGTGGCAATCCTTCGCTTGAGTCTCATCGCAACAAGCAATGCAAGAATAAAGAATACCCGACGGATCGATTTGCTCGTTTACCCAAATAATCACGATCTACTCTCCCAATTAACTTAACTATTATCTAAATTTTCCTATATTTTTGTCAATTAATTAGGTCGGTATTAATTAACCCTAGTGCGGCATTTTAGGTTAACAGGCAAGATGCCTGTTCCACACACAGGCAAGATGCCTGTGCCACACACAGGCAAGATGCCTGTTCCACACACAGGCAAGATGCCTGTTCCACATACAGGCAAGATGCCTGTTCCACATACAGGCAAGATGCCTGTTCCACACACAGGCAAGATGCCTGTTCCACACACAGGCAAGATGCCTGTTCCACACACAGGCAAGATGCCTGTTTCACACACAGGCAAGATGCCTGTGCCACACACAGGCAAGATGCCTGTTCCACACACAGGCAAGATGCCTGTTCCACACACAGGCAAGATGCCTGTTCCACACGCCTGAATTACTTCGATGCCAAATTTGCCAAAGACTCGCCCGCAACCCGGCAAATCCGCCAGTCGGGCATCACATCAGCACCGATACCCTTGTAAAATCCGATCGCCAATTCATTCCAATCCAAAACGCTCCATTCCAAACGCCCGCAGCCCCTTTCTACTGTCAACTGCGCTAAATAAACTATCAAAGACTTGCCAATTCCCCGCCCTCGAAACTCAGGCAGCACAAACAAATCTTCCAAATAAATTCCCGGCTGAGTCAAAAAAGTAGAATAATTGTAAAAAAATAGCGCCCAGCCCACAACCCGACCCTCGCACTCGGCTAAAATCGCTTCAACAAAAGGTCGTGAGCCAAACAAATGATTCTCCAAATCAACGGCATTGCCAGTAACGGCATGAGATAATTTTTCGTACTCAGCTAAAGCTTTAATCAAATCAAACAGCACCGGCACGTCGGCGCGGGTAGCTGGACGCAAAATTACCTCAGAAGACATAAATAAGTAAGTAGTACGCGACAATTAACAATTAAAAATACCACATCAAGACATTTTTAATTTGTAATTTTTAATTAAGCTTTTCAACCTTGAAGCAGCATATTTACGGTAGCATCGGAGTTTCCCCCACAATAATTTTAAGATTTTTCAAAATGCCAACTCAATGTTTTTTAGTTTATTTCAACCAGCCCTTCAATCGTTCCGTCACTTGAGGGCGGCGCAGCTTTCGCATTGCCTTATTTTGAATTTGACGGACTCGTTCGCGGGACAAATTGAACAAACTGCTGACCTCTTCTAAAGTGTAAGGTTCGCCGGTCAGCAAACCGTAACGCATAGCAACAATCTCTTTTTCCCGCTCAGTCAAAATACTGTCCAACACCTCCAAAATATCTTGGCGCATCATCATCTCATTCATCTGAGCTTCGGGAGATTGCGTCGCGTTATCTTCGAGAACATCCAAAAGTTCCGAACTTTCTTCGGAGCCGATGCGGTGGTTGAGAGACAAAGATTGCCGACGTACTTGCTGGAGGTAGCGAAGCTGTTCGCAACTAACTTGCATTTCTCTAGCGAGTTCAGTTTCACTGGGATTGCGTTGAAGAGAACGCCTCAAATCCCGATAAACTTTTTTGAGTTTATTTAACTGTTCGACAATGTGAACCGGCAAGCGAATCGTCCGCCCTTGATTGGCAATTGTCCGGGTAATTCCTTGGCGAATCCACCAATAGGCATAAGTAGAAAACTTGTAACCCTTCTCCGGATCAAACTTTTCGGCTGCCCGATTCAAACCCAAAGCTCCTTCCTGAATTAAATCGAGAAAAGGCACGCCCCGATTAAGATAGCGTTTGGCAATCGAAACCACCAAGCGCAAATTCGAGCTGATCATTTTCCGTTTCGCCGACTGACACTGGTGGCGAAGCTGTTGCAGTTGAGTTTCGCTTATCCCCAAAGCCGCTGCGAGTTCAGCTTTTGTCGGCACTCTGTCTAATTCCTGCTGCAAACGCTGTTCTAGTTCATCCAGGGCTACCAATTCTTGAACGCGGCGCGCCAACTCCACCTCTTCGGTGGCAGTCAGTAGAGGATAGCGAGCCATTTCCTTGAACAAAGCTCCCACGGGATCGTCGGCAGACCAGTTGTTGTATGCTGACGAGCGAGTTACCGTGGGACGATCGATCTCAGTGTCTTCATCTTGTGCGATCGCGAATGAGGCTTCGGGTGCCACCGCAAAACTGCCTAGGTCAGATTCTGCCATATCGTGCTTGGTGTCGGTGGAAGGATTTGAAAAGTATCCCTTAACTTTAACCAATTTAACCGGAAATTTCCGAAATCCCAAATCCCAAATCCCAAATCCCAAATCCCAAATCAATTAGTTCGGGCTAGTAAAGGAGCAGCCTGCAATAATTGCTGAGTATAAGGGTGCTGCGGATTAGTAAAAATATCCCTAGTCTTACCGATTTCAACAATTTTTCCCGCATTCATCACCGCAATACGATCGCAAAAAAATCTCGCCACCCACAAATCGTGCGTAATAAACAGATAAGTCAAATTAAATTCCTGCTTCAACTCCAACATCAGCTCTAAAACTTGAGTCTGCACGCTGGCATCCAGCATACTCACAGGTTCGTCGCAAATTATCAGTTGCGGCCGAGTAATCAAAGCGCGGGCTATAGAAACTCGCTGCTGTTGTCCTCCTGACAATTCCCCCGGATAGCGACGAAAGAAATCCTCCCCTGGGCTTAAACCCACCCGCTCTAACATTTGGATTACTTGTTTTTTCGCTTCGCTGCCATTAGCTAATTTGTGAATAAACAAAGGGTCAGCAATACTTTGCCCGACAGTCATCATCGGATTGAGGCAAGCGTGGGGGTCTTGAAAGATCATTTGCATTTCGCGGCGGTGCTTCCTCACAGCATCGCGGTTCAGGGCAGTTATATCTATTCCTTGAAATTCCACTTTGCCACCAGTCGCGGTAATTAGCTGCAAAATCGTGCGTGACAAGGTACTTTTGCCGCAGCCGGACTCCCCCACCAGCCCTAGGGTTTCTCCCCGTTGTAGCTCTAAACTAACGCCGTCTACTGCTTTAATTACCTGGCGATTCCTGGAAAACAACTGATCTAATAAATTGCTTTCTAAACTGTAGTGTTGCTGCAAATTGGTTACAGTCAAAAGAGGCGAATTTGTTGAGTTTGCAGTAACCGCTTCAGTCCTGATTTCCTCGAATGCTAACCCTTTGTCAGAATCGGCTTGAATGTGCAAAGCTGCTTTGAGGAGCGATCGAGTATATTCGTGCTGCGGCTTTTCAAAAACGTTTTGCACCGGCCCTGTTTCTACGACTTTACCGCCGTACATCACCGCAATGCGATCGCAATACTCAGCCACCATCGCCAAATCGTGAGAAATCAACAAAATAGCCGTTCCCCGTTCCTCACAAAGTCTGGTTAATTCCTGCAAAATCTGGGCAGCTACAGTTACGTCCAAACTTGTAGTCGGTTCGTCCGCCACAATTAATTTGGGATCGAGCAAAAGGGCCAAAGCAATTGCTACTCTTTGCCGCATTCCGCCACTAAATTCGTGGGGAAATTGCGACCAGCGAGACGCCGGAATTTTCACAGCTTCCAGAGTTTCGATCGCCCGTTTCTTAGCTTGCTTGCGATCCAAATTCGGTCTGTGAGCTTGCAAAGTCTCGATGCAATGTTCTCCTACAGTCATCAAAGGATCGAGACGAGTCATCGGATCTTGAAAAATCAATGCTACAGCTTCGCCCCGAAACCGTCTCAGCCGCGAAGCATTCATATCAAACACCGACTCTCCAGCAAAACTAACTCGCCCCTCAATCAGCGTTGAATCCGGCAGCAACCGCATCGCCGCCCTTCCCAAAGTTGACTTACCGCACCCAGACTCCCCAACTAATCCGAGCTTTTCCCCCGGTTTCAGCGTCAGCGAAACCCCGTCAACTGCCCAACCGGATTGGCCCCGCCGCTGAGGATAAGCTACTCGCAGATTGTCAACGGAAAATAGAGAAGAGTCATTAGTCATTAGTCATTAGTCCTTAGTCAATCGATTTTAGATTTTAGATTTTGGATTTTAGATTAAAGAATTTAAGCATTAACCCCACGGATAAATTCGGGGGCTTGTATCCTGGATGCTTTCGGTCAGTAGTCAGTGGTCAGTGGTCAGTTGTTATTTCTTATTTAATGGTCAATATACTGGCTGTTAGTTGTTACTTCTTAGTGTTTCAGAGTTATTAGTTATGGGCAAGAGACTGCTCTGCTGTTTGTAAATACAAATAAAAATAGCTACCAACAAAGCTTTTATTAGTACATCATTCACCGAGCAACTGATAACTGACAACTGACAACTGACAACTAACAACTGACAACCATCAACTGACTAAATTTCCTTTCGCTTCAACTCAGCTCTCCGCAGTATGTAGGTAGCCGCACAATCTGCGTGAGGATGGTCTGCTAAAACTTCCGCGAGTTCCAACACATATCCGGCGATATCCGGCCCCAGCTTCTCAGTCAGCACTTGACGTTCGCGAGAGGCGAGTTCTTGCACGCGGGCCTTAGCTTGCCAATTCGGAGAAAACATCTTGTCAATCTCGGTGTGGAATCCCAGACTTTCGAGAATGTCCCACTCGCCGTTATCGCACCAAATGCCCCCGCACAACATACAGCGCTCTATGTAAAAGGGCACTCTGCTGAAAGGAACTTTCGCCCGCGACAGATAGTGACCGTCTTCGGGACACAGCGCTGCTTTGCTGTCGTAGACAGACGGGGTGAATTCTATGCCGAGAGTCGCTGTCGCATCAGGCTTCTCGGATTTGTTGTACCACTGGCTCTGCTCTTTCTGCCAAGCTTCGTATTCTCTGCCTGGAATCCAGATACCGTAACAGTTGGGACACCACTGCACCGACATACGGCCGGCTAAGGTACCGCCTTCTAAATTGGGATGTTTACATTTTGGACATTCCACCGCTTTATTTCTCCTTGCCTTATTAATTCCCTGTTAATTCAATTATTAATTCTGTATCTGGGCGGGCCCTCAAGAACCAGAATTTTTTTGCAGCAGCGCGCCACAGTAGCCAATTAGCGTGTTAAGCCGCGCGATCGCCGCAGTTTGCCTCGCCTTTGCTGTCGCTGGCTGGCGCGACGCTTGCAAAAACGAGACATCTGTCCCCAATAACCGCAGTTGCTTGTGAATTTCCGTCAAATAGGACTGCTCTGGGGGTGTTTCTGAGGCGTCTAAGTCATCGCTTTCGGCTCTCATAATTTGGTTTCCGAAAAATTGTTGCACTTTTCTGTATTCGATCGCCAGCGCGGCCCCATCCAGATTATCCTGTGCAGCAGTTGTTTGTAGTTGTTCTAGTGCTTGCTGTAATTCTTGGTAGCACTGGCGGCGGTCTTCGGACAATATCATGATTTTGTAAACAAATTTGTATTTATAATCAAAGTAGATACTTACTTAAGTTTGCTCATATTGGAGGGAAGCGGTGCGTTTTTGGAGCAATTCCCTGTTTTGTGAGAACTTTTTTTGATTTTCTGCCCTGACTCTACCCTTGTGGCTGCTGCTTTTAGTTGAGCGTTGCCGGTAAATGCCGATCGCCCGCCACCTCAACTGCTACCGCCAAAATATGCTTATTTTACCCGATTTTCCCCGATCGACAGACTGCGGCGGTGGCAGTGGTGTCACTATATTTTCCTACCTCCGAGGGGGGGCGACTGGGAATTAGATAGGTATAGTTAACAGAAAAATCGACTATTTTTTTGAATTGCAAATTGTGGCATTCAATTAGTTTAGTATAGCTAAACACATAATTTCGGCAATTCAACCGGAAACCGGCTTTTAACCATTTGTATTTCTAAGTTTTAAAGGTGTACCCCATGAACGCGAACACTCTGACTCCCTCTCCTTCGATCGATCCTGCTGTAGTTCCCGATTGGCTGCAAGAATGTCTGAATACTCGATCGGAGCCTGATGGGGGCTCTAACCCGAATTGCTCGACTGACGACAGCTTAATTTGTCGGGCCTTTGAATTTGCCCGCGACTTGCACGAAGGACAATACCGCAAATCTGGAGAACCTTACATTTGCCATCCGGTAGCTGTCGCTGGAATACTCCGGTATATGGGCGGCAACAACGTCATGATTGCCGCGGGCTTCCTCCACGACATTGTTGAAGATACAGATATTACTCTCGAAGAAATAGAACAGCGGTTCGGCGCCGAAGTGCGACAGTTGGTTGAAGGTGTCACCAAGCTTTCTAAGTTTAATTTTTCCAGCAAAACAGAGCGCCTTGCGGAAAATTTCCGCCGAATGTTCCTAGCAATGGCTAAAGATATTCGCGTTATTGTGGTCAAACTCGCAGATCGCCTGCACAACATGAGGACTTTGGAGCATTTGTCCGAAGAAAAGCAGCGCAGTATTGCCCTAGAAACCCGAGATATTTTTGCTCCCCTAGCGAACCGTTTGGGTATTGGCCGCTTTAAGTGGGAATTGGAAGATTTAGCCTTTAAATACCTGGAACCGGAAGCTTACCGCGAAATTCAGGAATTGGTGGCCGAGAAGCGGGCAGATCGAGAAACTCAACTCGCAGAAGTCACAGATAGTTTGCGAGAAAGGCTTGACAATTTAGGCATTAAATGCTATGAAGTTAGCGGCCGTCCCAAACATTTGTACGGGATTTACGGGAAGATGCAGCGCCGCCAAAAAGGGTTTAAGCAAGTGTACGATATTGCGGCGGTGCGGATCATAGTAGAAACCAATGATGACTGTTATCGCGCTTTGGCGATCGTCCACGATTCTTTCCGCCCAATTCCCGGCCGCTTTAAAGATTATATCGGTTTACCAAAAGCCAACCGCTACCAATCTTTGCACACCGGAGTAATCGGAACCAGCGGCCGCCCCATCGAAGTGCAAATCCGCACCGTAGCAATGCACCACATTGCAGAATACGGCATTGCCGCGCACTGGAAATACAAAGAAACCGGCGGTTCTAACACAAAAGTCACCGGCGATGACGAAAAATTTACTTGGCTGCGACAACTCCTTGAATGGCAAAGCGACCTCAAAGACGATCGCGAATATTTACAAAGCATTAAGGACAACTTATTCGACGAAGATATTTACGTTTTTACTCCTAACGGAGACGTGATTGCTCTCAATAGCGGATCAACTCCCGTAGATTTTGCTTACCGTATTCACACAGAAATTGGCAATCACTGCACCGGTGCGAGAGTCAACGGGCGAATGGTGACATTAGATAAGGTTTTAAAGAACGGCGATATTGTAGAAATATTGACCCAAAAGAATGGTCATCCGAGTTCCGACTGGCTGAATTTTGTCAAGACAAACGGAGCAAAAAACAGAATTCGGCAGTGGTTGAAGCGATCGCACCGAGATGAAAATCTCGCTCGCGGGCGCGAATTGCTGGAAAAAGAATTAGGTAAAAACGGCTTAGAATCTTTGCTGAAATCTGAACCCATGCAGTCTGTGGCTCAGCGCTGCAACTACCACAGCGTCGAGGATTTAATCGCCGGTTTGGGCTATGGCGAAGTCACCCTAAATCTCGTAGTAAATCGACTGCGAGATTTAGTAAAAGTGCAGCAAAAAATTGAAGCTGCCCCCGCCGGAGGACAGGAATTGCCCCAGCTAATACCTGCATCGACGGCACCGAAACCAGTACCAAGTTCGTCTCCTAGCAAATCGCCGATCGCAGGTGTAGAGGGATTGCTGTACCATTTATCCGGCTGTTGCTGTCCAATTCCTGGGGAATCAATTATTGGAGTTGTGACTCGCACTCGCGGAATTTCGATTCACCGGCAAGGATGTTCAAATGTTGAAAGCGTACCTGGGGATCGGTTGGTTCCTGTGAGTTGGAATTCCAGCAACCGCAATGAATCTCGACCCAACACTTATCCGGTTAACATTCAAATTGAAGCCCTCGATCGAGTGGGAGTTCTCAATGATGTTTTATCGCATTTAAAGGACAACCAAGTAAACGTCCGCAGCGCTCAAGTCAAAACATATCCCGGATTGCCGGCATTAATTGACTTGTGCATGGATATCCAGGATAAACAACAGTTCGAGCGCACTTGTATGCAAATTAAAAAGATGAGCGATATTTTGAATTTGCGGAGGCTGAGCGAAGGGACTTAAGAGGAAAGTCTAATATCAAATCCGGTTGCATCGGAATGATATAGAGGACACGGCTCTTGGAGTGTCCCTACCGAAAATAATATTGTAGGGACACTCCAAGAGCCGTGTCCTAATTTTGGCTAATAATTCCGATGCAACCGGAAACGATATAACTGTATTGTAGGGTGCGCGCGCGGGGCATCTTACCATGCGCTAACAAAAGGTTAATCCCATGAAATTTGAATGTTTTTCAGAGGTAGCATTGCGCGAAGACATCCCCAAATACAATCTAAAAAAAGGTGCTACAGCAACTATTGTTGAGCATTACCCGATGCCTGAAAGTGAAGAAGATGGTTATAGCTTAGAGGGTTTCAATGTCGAAGAAATTACGGTTGAAGTTGCAGAGTCGCAGATAGAAGCAATAAAAGCTGCTGTTTTGCAACGAAAGAAAAGTAGGCTGACGCGGGAATCTACTAAAATTTAAACCCTTTATTTCGCGGGAGTTACTGGCTTTGACTCGCCCAACTTTTGCTGCAAAAACTCCTGCGCTACTTGTCCCGCTTCCTGCTGTTGCTTATCAACTTGATAATTCAGTCGTCGCATATCTTCCTCAGAGATTTTGCCGCCCAATTCTGCGAGCACTGGACGCAATTCGGGGTATTTTTCCAAAATTTGCGATCGCACAACCGGAACTGCTTCATAGGGCGGGAAATAGTTCTTGTCATCTGTGAGAACTACTAAACCTAAACTTTGAATCAAACCGTCCGTCGTATTACCAGCAATCACATCTACTTCTTTTTGTTGCAGTGCTTGATAAAGCAATCCTAACAGCAACTCCTTCGGTTGTCCTCGAAACTTAATCCCGTAAGTTTTAGCTAATCCGGGAAATCCATCTTCTCTCTCGTTAAATTCTGGGCCGAAACCAGCCCGGAGGTTAGGTGCAGCTTTCCCAAGTTGCGATAGAGTTTGTAAATTGAGTTTTTTGGCATCGTCTCCCCGCACAATAATCGCAAAACTGTTATTAAATCCCAGCGGTTCCGTCCATTCTGCTTTAAACTGTTTGGGATATTCTTGTTTGAGGTAATCGAGGACTTTTTTGGGGTCAGAAATCGGTTTTTGTTTGAGCAGGTTGGCGTAAGCAGTCCCCGTGTATTCGACGTACAAATCGATTTTACCTGCTGTTAGGGATTGATGGCAAAGCGAACCTCCGAGATTCAGTTCTCGTTCTACTTTGATATCTGTTTTAGCTTCGATATGGCGTGCTAAAATTTCTGCGAGGATGACTTGTTCGGTAAAGTCTTTCGAGCAGATGACAACTTGCTTTTGGGGCTTAGAGGTACATCCTGCTACTGCAAGCAAGCAAAGCAGCCAGCAGGAATAGAAAAAAAAATCGTTCTTAGATATTTTCATAATCGAACTCATTTTTTAGTTACACAATTATCAGCTTCTAATTTATAGCATTTCTCAATGATTTGTAAAGGCAAGACCCCCGACTTGTTCAATAAGTCGGGGCTCTAACACCGATCGCACTTTACCCAAGTTCCGTTTTCCTGTTGTAACATTTATTTATAGACATGGAGGACTAAATATGGTAATCAGCGTCAGCGATATTATCCAGCAGCAGCGGCAATTTTTTGCGACTGGGAAAACGAAAGATGTGGATTTTCGGCTTGAACAACTGAAAAAACTTAAAAGTGCGATCGAACTTAATCAATCACGAATAGTCGATGCTGTCAAGGCAGACCTCGGTCGGCCGGAATTCGAGGCTTATCTTGAAATCGCATCGATTGCCGAAGTTAATTATGCCCTCAAAAACCTCAAATCATGGGTAAAGCCGAGAAAAGTGCCTGCTTCGATCGATCAATTCCCAGCATCAGCCCGCATTTACCCTGAACCTTTGGGCGTAGTATTAATCATCGGGCCTTGGAATTACCCATTTCAGTTAATGATATCACCTTTGGTCGGGGCGATCGCCGCCGGCAACTGTGCACTTCTCAAACCCTCGGAAATCGCCTCACACACCTCCGAAGTTATCGCCGACATGATATCTAAAACCTTCGATCCCGCCTATATAGCCGCCGTCGAAGGAGGAGTCGAAATCAGCCAACAATTGCTAGCCGAAAAATTTGACCACATCTTCTTTACAGGTGGCACTAAAATCGGTAAAATAGTCATGGAAGCCGCCGCCAAACACCTGACACCTGTCACATTAGAATTAGGTGGTAAAAGTCCTTGCATTGTAGACTCAGATATTCAGGTTGAATACACAGCAAAACGCATTGCTTGGGGCAAATTTCTCAATGCCGGACAAACTTGCATCGCTCCCGATTACCTGTTAGTTGATAAAAAAGTTAAACCTGCTTTGATGACAGCAATTAAAACAGCAATTCACGAATTTTACGGCGACAATCCGCAAACAAGTCCCGACTATTCGCGGATTATCAACCAGCGGCAATTAGACCGTTTGAGTGCGTTTATCAAAGATGGAGAAATTGTCGTCGGTGGGGAAGTTAAGCCGGAAGATAGATATATTGCACCGACGGTTTTAGATCGTGTTTCCTGGGATTCGCCGGTGATGCAAGATGAGATTTTTGGGCCGATTTTGCCAGTTTTGGAGTATGATGATTTCGGAGAGGCGATCGCCCAAATCAACGCCCGTCCCAAACCCCTAGCTTTGTATTTGTTCTCCAAAAATAAAGAGAAACAAGAGCGAGTTTTGCGGGAAACTTCTTCGGGGGGAGTTTGTCTCAACGACACCGTTATGCAAGTGGGAGTAAAAGATTTACCTTTTGGCGGAGTTGGTGAAAGCGGCATCGGTAGCTATCACGCGAAAGCAAGTTTTGATACTTTTTCTCATTACAAAAGCGTGCTGCAAAAGTCATTTTTACTTGACTTAAAATGGCGGTACGCTCCCTATAAGGGTAAGTTGGAGTTGATTAAGAAAATTATCGGTTGAGCGCACTTGGAGGGGCGGGTTCGCCAACGTTTACAATATCACCGAGATAGCCAAATCAACCCGCCCCTTCCTGATATTATCGGTCAACCGATTCCACGGTGAAGGATAATTCCCATAAATTTTAAATGATTGCTCATCTGTTTTTTGAACGGTTCCGATCGCAATGTCTACCTTGCACCATTCTCAGTAACAGGCAAGATGCCTCTTCCAGAAAGAGTGAATTGGGAGCATTTCATATTTGTAAAAACACTTCTTCTGGCTCCTGACTTCTTCCTTCTGACTCTTTTCTCCTGACTCCTAACTCCTGACTCCTAACTCCAATTTCTAGCTTAACTGCTTTCATTGAGATGCTCCCAGTGAATTTCTTGTGGGGAGTAGGGGTTGGGGATCCTACCCGCCCATAAAAAGCTTATTGAAAATGCTGCAAGATGTCCATCCTAAAGGACAGTTGCCCATCCAAAACAATCCACATTAGAAATGTCTATAATATGTTTTAGCATCTGATCGCTAACAAGCAATTTATGGAACCTTTAGCCAAAGAGCCCTGTGCCGCCTGCCACCCAAACTCTGCCCGCGTCACAGCTTACGAAATTGTCCAACTCAAACCTCAAATTCCCGACTGGAATTTGATCGAAAAAAATGGCATTCCCCAAATAGAACGCACCTACGAATTCCCGGATTTCAAAAGTGCGATCGCCTTTACAAACAGCGTCGGCGAAGCAGCAGAAACTCAAGGACATCACCCCGCACTGTTAACCGAGTGGGGGAAAGTTACCGTTACTTGGTGGACTCACGAGATTTCTGGACTGCACCGCAATGACTTTATTATGGCTGCGAAAACCGATGCGATCGCCAATCAATTCCCAAAATAAAATCCGACTTATAGCCCGATCGTAGTTTAAGAAAGCACCGCCCTAGGCACTGGGGAATGCGGTTGATTGGCATTATTCAACAACTCTAGATTTAGTCGGTAGCCGACATTCCGTACAGTTTGAATCAGGCTCGGCTGTCGCGGGTCGATTTCGATTTTTTTACGCAGAGAGAGTACGTGAGTGTCGATCGTCCGGGGGTTATCAATCGCATCAGGCCAGGCCCGACGCAGCAAATCCGAGCGCGACAGCGGCACTCCTCCAGCTTGAGCTAGCACGTACAGCAGGCTAAATTCCTGGGGAGTCAGCTCAATATGTTCGTCGTACAACCTGACTCGGCGCTGCACCAAATCAATTTTC
This sequence comes from Microcoleus sp. B5-D4, assembly GCF_036705145.1. Classification (NCBI taxonomy): domain Bacteria; kingdom Bacillati; phylum Cyanobacteriota; class Cyanophyceae; order Oscillatoriales; family Microcoleaceae; genus Microcoleus; species Microcoleus sp. B5-D4. Next base: position 110,740 of record NZ_JAUBTV010000011.1, read on the forward strand.
AGCAGCCCGCACTCCAGCGTCGCCGGCGGTAGCATCGTGCGGTTACGGCGCATCAGAGCTTCCACCCTGGCCATAAACTCTTGCATCCCAAAGGGTTTAGTCAGGTAATCGTCTGCCCCCGCCTTCAAACCTTCAACAATATCCGATTCCGAATTCCGCGCCGACAGCATCAAAATCAGCGACTGCTGTTGCTGTTGCAGCCAGTTGCAAAATTCCAAACCGTCCCCATCCGGCAATTGGGCATCCAGAATGACTAGGGTTGGCTGGCGGCTGAAAAATATTTCCCTAGCGTGACTGATATCCGCTGACTGGTGCACCCAGTGACCGACTTGCTGTAGATGCCAGCCCAAGAGCGATCGCAGGTGCGGATTCCCTTCAACAATTGAAATACTTGCAGATTCCACAGAGGCGAGCTTCCCATATCACTAATTGCTACAAGGTTAACAGAGCTTTTGTCAAGCTTTTGTAACCATCGCTACTCAAGCATTAGCTCCATTTAAAGCAGCGGACAAACCCAGGGTAGGAATTTTAAAGATTTGGTCAATTTGGCAGGGTCAGCCTGCAGAAAGGTGAAATCATTCTGGCGGTAAGCTTACAATGAAAATAAGACAGTGTAAAGCCGATCGATCCCATGCCCCAACCGCCTGCCAAAAGCGATCCCCCTGACCCAGCCCCCATTCCCAGGAGGTTGACAAATCGCGCAAGTGAAACTAGAATTCCTCCAACCGTTCGCTCGGTAGCCGGAACACTCAGCCACTTTAACCGCCAAATTCAGCAACATCCCGACTTTATTAAACGCACAGCGAATTATCTAGGTGCGCGCACAAAGTCGAGCAACTGCATTGCAACGAGTGAAATTTTTTATGGAGGGTAGCCTGTTGAGCAGGGTAAAAACTTTTATTTAGAAATAGCCTCAAGCTGAGCCACTCAGCATCAATCGAGGCCGTTCCTAAATCCCGCCGTCATTATACAAACCACAAAGGATTTCAAGCTCATACCATGCTACAAGACACCCAAACAATCCGGCACTACCAAAAACTCACCGACGCCCTCGTCGAAATGTGGAATAGAGGTTATCGCTTTGATGACCTACGGCTTTACTTAGACGGCTATTTAGCAGCCCTGCGGCATTCCAACAGTTTGGAGCCCTATCTGATTCACAGACTAGAGGAAGAAGCAGCGCGTTACATTCACGACCCCTCCAATTTTGCAATGCCACAGACACAGACACAGGCTGAATCAGACTACTATTAAATAGCAAATTCGGTTTGATAAACCCTTGATGATTTGGGAAGTGGGAATTGGGAATTGGCAATTGGGAATTGGCAATTGGGAATTGGCAATTTTAACGGGTTCCCTGGCTATGCCTCGGAACCGATGTCCACAGGCTCGGCCTCGCTTTGGGAGCCTAAAAATTCGATGCCTAGCCGACTGCATTGCGTTCCTAGGCTTTGCCTGGTATAGCAATCCTAAAGAAGTCGTAAATTTTTTACCCCACCCCAACCCTCCCCTTACCAAAGGGAGGGAGTAAGAAATTCACAAATAATTTAGTATTGCTATAACGAATAATTAAGTAAGTTAACTTAATTCAACGTAAAACGCGATTGCTGTTATTTCCCCGACTTCTTTAAGAAGTCGGGGAAATGTTTTTTCTGTCTAATTTAAGAAGCCAAAGCCACTTCTACAACTTCTTGCAATTCGCCCTTTTGATACATCTCGATCATAATATCCGAGCCACCAACAAATTCGCCGTTGATATAAACTTGAGGAATTGTCGGCCAGTTGGAATACTCTTTAACGCCTTGACGAATTTCCTGGTCTGCCAAAACATCAACAGTTTCGTAAGGCACTCCCAAAGTATTGAGAATTTGCACCACAGTATTAGAAAAACCACACTGGGGCATTAACTTATTGCCCTTCATAAACACCATGATTTTGTTTTGCTTAACCAACTCGTCAATTCTTTGATGTGCTGTTGTACTCATGGTAGGTCCTAATATTGTTTGAAAATTTTTCAACGTTGACTGACGCAGAAACCGGGTTTTTTAGGAAAATCTTTCGTTACAGCCATAGATTCCGGTTAAAAAACCCGGTTTCTTTGGTTTTTGTGGGTAAGTGCAGCAGTTGTATTTCAAGCAACTATTGACACAAGCACAAACTTGTGATACCCAATTGCCGCTCAACAATTAAGCAGCTTGACTTTTCGCTTCCCATTCTGCAGGAGTTAAGGTTTCCAAGCCCAAAGCGTGGATGGCTTCACTAGCCATTGCCTGTTTGAGAGCGCCGTATACCAGTTGGTGCTGCTGTACTCGGCTTTTTCCTTCAAAGGCTGCAGAGACGACTCTCGCCTGGTAGTGGTCACCGCCACCGGTCAAATCGTCAACTTGTATTTTAGCGTCGGGCAACCCTGCCTTAATCATTTCTGCTACTTGAGACGGTGTAACCATTGGTTTCTCTGATAAACGGCTGTAATTTAGATTTTAGTGGAACTATTTTGTCGATGAGCTCGGTTGACTGCTGGCAGGCCGGGGAAAGGGCGAATCCACAAAACCCAATTCCAGTAACTGCTGGTAAGCTTTCTTGCCCAAGTCGCGAGTTGGCTGCTGCGATCGAATAATCTGAATCAGCAGGGGCACAGCCAGTTCGGGCTTATTTTGCGCCCGGTGTACCAACGCCAGCCGATAGGTAGCTTCGTCGCGCATTTGGGCCGTTTCTACAGCTTTGGTGCGGTGGCTTTCCGCCAAGCGGATGTCAATTCCGGCAAAACTGCTACCCAGTTGTTGGTAGAAGTTGGACAGTTGATTGAAAATTTGGCGGGATTCTTGGAGTTTTTGAGTAGCCAGTGCGTAATTCTGAGAGGAAATAGCACTGCTGGCTTCTGTCATCAAACGCTGGCCTCCTGGGACGCTCAGCAAGCTGCTGTCTTGCGTCAGAGGGCGAAGATTGTTGGGGTCTGTGGGGTCGTCGGCGGGCTCGATTTGCGGTTGGTTCTCTGGCCCAGAAGGTTGTTGTGCTTGGACTTGGAGCGGTTGCAACAGGGTAAAAGCTGCGATCGCCCCGATCGTAATCCGGGCAGTGGAGCGAAGCCAGCAAACAGTTCCAGAGTATACCATGAAATTACTTTGCGCCTGTGCGCTTTAAAAAAATATTTGGCTTGAGCCGATCTTACCATTGGCGATCGCAACCGGCTAAGTGTAAACCAAATTTGTTGAAATGTCAAAGGGTGCGATCGATTTTGGATTTTAGATTTTGGATTTTAGATTTTGGATTGAACAAGGAAATCGCGGGGGATTGGACAGATCCCGGCAATCTAGTCCGGGACGCAGAAACGGGGTTTTTTTACCTAAATACTGCCTTTGAGACTTTAAAAATGGTGGAAAACCCGGTTTCAATGGTTTTGATGGGTAAGTCCCGATCTAATTCAACAATCGAACGCACCATGAATATGGCAATTGAAAGAACAGCTTACGGTCAACTGCTGGCTAAATCTCAGCCTAAGCCAATCCTGAACGAAGAAGATAATGATCTTGCCCTCGCAGAAGTCGATTTTCTGATGTCTAAGGAAGAATTAACAGTAGAAGAAGAAACTTTACTGAGTCTCTGGGGGCTGTTGATCGAAGAATACGAATCAAAATATTACCCAATTCCAGAAGCGACTCCCCAGGATGTTCTATTGCATCTCATGGAAGTTCGCGAACTCAAACAAGCCGATTTAGTGGGCGTGATTGGTTCCAAAGGAGTAGTCTCTGAGGTGGTTAATGGGAAACGGGCGATTAGCAAGGCGCAAGCTAAGGCGCTGGGAGAATTTTTTAATGTTAATCCTGGTGTGTTTATCTGACTGAGATGTTGCACCATTCTCAAGAACAGGCAAGATGCCTGTTCCACAAAAGATAAATTTTCTTGTGGAACAGGCATCTTGCCTGTTCAGAAAAGGTTTATTGACAATGGTGCAAGATGTGAGTTTGAGGGATTTGCTGCATCATTGTTAATAAGCCTTTTACGGGCGGGCTAGAAGCCCAACCCCTACTCCCCACAAGAAAATTCAGTTTTTGTTGAACAGGCATCCTGCCTGTTCTTGAGAATATAGTAAGACTGGAGTGAAATACCTAACACTAACCTTGCGGTGAGCGTGTAGGCTTCGTGTCTCATTTGCCGTTGCTCTGTTGGGGATATCCATTGCGGAATATTCGTCACTCAAGACGATCCAAGTCTTACACAGCATCTCTGGCGTTGCAGCCTTTATCCCTTCGTAGGGAACCCACGCAGAAACCCTGTTTCCCAAGGCAAAAAACTATTCCGTATGACAAACTTGGATTGTATTTCACATTAGGAGGTATCCCAATAACCAGCGGTCTGTCTTTTCCCCCTTTCTCTCGCAGTTATCCTTGGTAAGCATACTACTGCTACTGTGACCTGTTGTTTGCAGCCGAGTGGGTGGGTCGCAACCACTTATATCATACCATCTTTTTGTGAGAAATCAGGAAATTTTTGATTATTTCATAGACCTTGCGAAAGCTTATATCCCAACGCCCAATTGAGTACAATTACAGCGTGGGACTTACGCCAATTGAGTTAAAATTAAACAAAGGCATTTCTGATGACACAACCGATCGAACTTTCCGCAAATACCTTACAAAATTATCAAGGTATCGGAGTTCCCGATGAAAGTCTCCCACTGATTTTACAACGCGGCGGCGATGAATTGCTGCTGTCAAAAGCGGACGATCGCTTTACAGTCCGCCCCTCATCAACAGCATCAGCCTCAAACGATTGGGCTGCAACAACTGGGGCAAAATTCACCCGTCGCATCGGCCAAAGCAATCTCGAAGAATATCTCGTGGCGCCCTCTAGCCTAGAAGCAGCAATGCAAACAGCCCGCGCCAGCGAGGCTGTAGCTTTTGCCAGCCACGTCTATTGCCCCGCGAACAATCCCAGTACATTCTTTTATTTAACCGACCAAATTACAATTCAATTTGGCGAACAAGTAGACGAACAATCGCGAACTGCGATCGCCAATGCAGCAGCTTTAAAAATAGTCCGGCCAGTAGAAGGAATTCCCAACACCTTCGTCTGCGAAGTCACCAAACAAGCAACAGAAAACCCGATCAAAATTGCCAACCGCCTGACAAGATATCCAGAAGTTCTGGTAGCAGAACCCAACATTTTAGTAGAGACGCAGCAGCATTACACGCCCCGCGATCCGCTTTATCCCAAACAGTGGTATCTCAACAACAAAGGCGGCAAGGAACTTGTCGGCGGTGCTCAAATTTATGCAGAACCAGCTTGGAACCTGACTCGCGGAGTTCGATCGATCGTAATTGCCATCGCCGACGATTCAGTTGACATCACTCACCCAGATTTTCAAGGCCAAGGCAAAATCGTCTCACCCATCGATTTAAAAGACGGCGACACCTCCCCGATGCCAGTCGCCGACTCAGACAACCACGGCACAAGTTGTGCCGGCGTCGCCGTTGCTGAAGAAAACGGCAAAGGCATTGTCGGCGTCGCCCCCGGATGCGCCCTGATGCCCATCCGTACCAGTGGTTTTCTCGATGACAATTCTGTCGAAAAAATATTTAATTGGGCGATCGCAAAAGGGGCCGCCGTCATTTCTTGCAGTTGGGGGCCTGCGGCAGTTTACTATCCGCTTTCCCTGCGGCAGAGTGCCGTTATCACCAAAGCAGCAACCCAAGGGCGGGGCGGCAGAGGCTGCGTTATTCTGTTCGCGGCGGGCAATGCCAACCGCCCAGTCAACGGCACAATTAACGAGAAAGGCTGGCCCAACAACATCCTGGGCGGTCAAACTAGATGGCTGGCAGGATTTGCCGTACACCCAGACGTAATTGCCGTCAGCGCTTCCACTTCCCTCAACAAAAAAGCAGCCTACAGCAATTGGGGCACCAGCATCTCGGTTTGCGCCCCCAGCAACAACGCGCCGCCGGGAACTTGGTTGCCAGAAACCGGATTTATCGCCACGCCGCCGGAGGTGACGCAGTATTTGCCCGGTTTGGGGGTGTTTACTGCCGATCGAGTGGGCGATCGGGGCTACGACTGGGGGGACTATACGGACACTTTTGGCGGTACTTCCAGCGCCACTCCAGTAGTCGCTGGGGTTGCAGGGTTGATACTTTCGGCTAACCCCCGTTTGACGGCGCGGGAAGTGCGGGGAATTCTCGAACAAACTGCTGAAAAAATTGTCGATCCCGATCCCGATCCCCAGTTGGGCAATCGCATGGGAAATTACGATCCTAACAACGGCTGCAGCGATTGGTTTGGTTACGGGAAAGTGAATGCTTTTAAAGCTGTGCAAGCTGCGGTGAGAAAGGGCGGCGGCAATCCAAATATCGGGGGTGCGGTGTTCAGTGATATTTCTGGACATTGGGCACAGAAGTTTATTGAAGCTTTGGCTGCGGCGAATATAATTAGCGGTTTTCCTGACGGTTCTTTTAGGCCTGATGACAGTTTAAACCGTGCTCAATATGCGGCGCTGTTGGTGAGTGCGTTTAGTCCGATTCCGAGGGTGCCGGCTACAAATTTTATTGATGTTTCTGCTAGTTTTTGGGCGAGAAGTGCGATCGAACGGGCAAATCGGGGGGGGTTTTTGGCGGGGTTTCCGGGGTTGAAGTTCGGCCCGAATCAGAATTTGACTAAGGCTGACGCGATCGTGTCTTTGGTTAACGGTTTGGAACTCAAGGGCGGCAATCCTGATACTTTGAAAGTTTACACCGATCGTTCTCAAATTCCTAATTATGCTTTGAGTGCGATCGGCACAGCAACTGCTTTGAAGATTGTGGTTAATTATCCTTCCCGCGATTGGCTTTCGCCGCTGCGGGACATTACCCGCGCTGAGATTTCGGCTTTAATTTATCAGACTTTGGTGGCCACTAATCGGGCAAAGGCGATCGATTCTCCTTATATTGTCTAATGGCGATCGGTTGATAGCGGTAGGGACACGGCAGTGCCGTGTCCGACCTATCATTCCGGTGCAGCCGGAATTGATATTATGTGTTCTTATCTAGTTTTTTTCTAGCTTTCTTTTTGGCAGCACTAGGAGTGTTTCCATCTCCTATTTCGTACTTGCTAGGTTGAAAAAAACCTCCTTCTTCTTTCCCCTCACAAACATAATCACCACGACCTAGGAAAAATCGTTCGGTCCAGTCAGATTCGCGAACTTTGTAACTACGTCGAGCCATATTTTCTCCTTAGCAGGATATGCTATATATTGGTGTATGTATATTGATAACACTAGAATAATTAATAGTCCGGACAGTTTTCCGTTCGTAGTCTGAAACCCTGGATTTTCCGTTGGTAACTCGATTGCTGAATCGCCTTAAAACCCTTATTATACCGTTGGCAATAAAAAACTGTCCGAAGTTGAGGCTTTGCGAAACCCAACACATTATTTTGAAAGAGTTGGGTTTCGCAAAGCCTCAACCCAACCTACACTATGTACTTCTGAGCTATGAGGGGGTATTACCCTTTCTTCATTCGCCAACAGTCTCTTGAAACCGCTACTACACAAACAAAGTCCGCCTACGCGGACTGAAGAAATAACACGATTTATGTCGCTTGTAGTCGAGTCTAAATCCCCTCGAATCCCCCTTAATAAGGAAAATTTTGACTACATTCTTGTCCCCCCCTTGTTAAGGGGGGTTAGGGGGGATCGAGAGGATTGTGAATCAGACAGAAGATTGATGCTATTAACTTACCCTCGAAAATCCCCCAAAGCTTTCAAGGCAAATTGTGGCAAAGCTAACATTCTGCGCCACCGCCAAGGTTCTTGATAAAGCCGGTACAGCCATTCTAAATGATTGTCGCAAAACCAAGCCGGCGCGCGGGTTTTTGTCCCCGCCCAAATATCGAAACTGCCGCCAACTCCCACCCAAATCGAATCAGGACAAAGGTGTCGGTTTTCGGCAATCCAAAATTCTTGGCGCGGCACTCCCAAGCCTACAAAAATAAGTTTGGGCTGCATTTTTTTGAGGGTTTCACGGAAGTCTTTCTCTTCATCTGCGGAAAGATAACCGTGTTGAGAAGCAATTGACAATCCGTTAACTTTTTGCTGCCAAGTTTTGGCCGCAGCAGCCGCCACTCCTGGGGAACCTCCAAAGAAAAATAGTGGTTCCGAATCAGGCAATTTTCCGGCTTGTTGCAGCAGCGATTCTGCTAATTCAATCCCCGGATAGCGCTGGGCTGGTTTGCCACGCAGCCGCAAGTACAAGACTACTCCCGAACCGTCGGGAATAACCAGTTCAGCAGAGCGAATTACATCTGCTAAAGCCTGATTTTGCTCGGCTTGCATGGCCATTTCAGCATTCAAAGTCACCACGTGACTTCCTAATCCTTGATGCAGGCGCTCCATCAGCCAACCTGCATAATCATCTAATATGTGAACTGGTAGTCCCAGCACTGAAAATTGCGGGCGCGATCGATCCATATTTTTTTCTTTGAGATTCCTACACACCTAGTTATTTAAATTATCTTAGATTGGCGATCGACGCTAGACCAGTTTTGGTCGCAAAAAACCCGGTTTGTGCCACCAAGAGTCTGTTAAGTCATCGTTCTGTGGCCCAGGAACCGGGTTTTTGTAAGCGACGAGTCGCGCAACTTCATTAGAGTTTGCTAGCCAAGTGCGATCGAGCATTAGCGTTCGATTTTTTTGACAGAGCCGTCTGCGTACCATTCCATGGGTACTAGCTCAATTTTACCATTAATTTTCACTGTAGAGTAGACAACTTTTACGAAAGGAACGCTGTTGTTATTGTGGTTGTGGGTAGACATGACAATTACCTTTTTGTGTTTAGATAACTTGAGAAATGATCTAATCTCTGATATATTTAAAAGTCTATTCACAGCAAATCTACTCGCATCAGGAAAAAGCAGGAAAACGAAATGGCGATCGCAAAAAACCAGCGGCAAACTAGATTAGATTATTACTACGAGCAAATCAAAACAATCATCCTCAAGCGCCAGAACCCAATTACTGGTTTGCTGCCCGCGAGTACCGCCGTTAACGCTCACGGCGACTACACCGATGCCTGGGTGCGCGACAACGTGTACAGCATTCTCGCGGTTTGGGGTTTGGGTTTAGCTTATCGCAAAATTGATGGCGATCAGGGCAGAACATTTGAACTCGAACACAGCACAGTCAAACTAATGCGCGGCTTGCTGTTTGCGATGATGCAGCAATCGAGCAAAGTAGAAGATTTTAAAAATACTCAGTCGCCGCTAGATGCCCTGCACGCTAAATACAATACTCAAACTGGAAGTATTGTTGTCGGTGATGACCAGTGGGGACATTTACAGTTAGACGCTACATCTATATTCTTATTAATTCTTGCTCAAATGACGGCTTCCGGGCTGCACGTAATTTTTACAATTGATGAAGTCAATTTCGTGCAAAATTTAGTTTACTACATCGGTAGAGCCTACCGCACTCCGGATTACGGAATTTGGGAAAGAGGCCATAAAATTAATCGCGGCAATGCAGAATTGAACGCCAGTTCAGTTGGCATGGCTAAAGCAGCCCTGGAAGCAATAAATGGGTTAGATTTGTTCGGAATTAAAGGTTCTCAAGCCTCAGTTATTCACGTTTTGCCCGACGAAATTGCCAGAAGTCGCATAACTTTGGAATCACTTTTGCCTCGCGAATCTAGTTCCAAAGAAGTAGATGCAGCTTTATTGAGCGTGATTAGTTTTCCGGCTTTTGCTGTTGAAGACCGAGAATTAATAGAACGGACTCGGAATAAGATTATTGACAAATTGCAAGGAAAATACGGCTGCAAGCGGTTTCTGCGGGACGGACACCAAACAGTTTTGGAAGATGCGGATCGCCTGCACTACGAACCCACAGAATTAAGGCAGTTCGAGCACATTGAATGCGAGTGGCCGCTATTTTTCACTTATTTGCTCTTGGACGGCATATTTCAGGGAAATCAAGCCCAAGTGCAAGAGTACCAGCAGCGTTTGGAATCTTTAGCAGTCGATCGCTCTGGTTTGCCACTACTACCAGAATTGTACTACGTCCCCGCCGAAAATATAGAAGCAGAAAAGCTGAATCCCAGCAGCCAGCAGCGTTTACCGAATGAAAATATTCCCCTAGTTTGGGCGCAAAGTTTGTATTTTCTCGGTCAATTGCTAAATGAAGGATTAATCGCAGTTGGCGATATCGATCCGCTAGGAAGGCACCTGTCAGTGGGCCAACACAGAGAACCTTTAGTGCAAATTGCACTGTTAGCTGAAGACGAAGATTTGCAAGCAGAATTAGCCGCTAACGGCATTGCCGCACAAACCCCAAAACAGGTAGAACCAATTCAAGTCCGCCAGACTAAAGAATTATCAGCTATTTACACGCAAATTGGACGCAACGACCAATTAGGCTTAACCGGCCGCCCCGTCCGCCGTCTGCGGAGTTTAACAACTTCTAGGGTGTTTAAAATTCGCGAAGAGGCGATCGTATTTCTTCCCTCATTTCTCAACAGACAAGAGTTTTATTTAACTTTAGATTACCATTTTTTAGTAGCTCAAATCAAGAGCGAAATAGCTCACATTCACCGCCACTGGTATCAGTTGGGACGCCCTACGGTAACGCTAATGCTGACTCACACGATGCTGGAAACCGGCCGGGAAGCGTTGTTAGAATTAATGAAGGAATTCCGGGATGGACACTGTAACAACACGCCCGTTAAACTCGGAAATCTTAAGCAGTTAATGCTAACTGCTGGCACCGAAAGAATTGATTTCATGCACGATTTTGAATTTACCGAATCTCCGGTGACAGGTGCAGTAGAAACGCGCCGATATCTAACTTACAATCCTGAAAAAACTTGGCCTTTGGGTCACACGCAAGAATTTAAATTAGAGTGTGAAACTAATACTCACTTCTTGCTAACTAGCCTGCGCGATTCAGAAAATCTGTACGAACAAATTGAGTTGCTGCACACGTTAGTTCGACTCAAAGGATTAAATTTTGATACAGGATTTGGAGGTGCAGAAGAAACAGTTAAAGTTGTGGATTTGCTCAACGAAGTTTATACCAAAGCTGGAGAAAGTTCGCAATCAAAAATCCAATGGGCAGTCATCCGCCATGCCGCAGGTTTGCTGGACAAGGTTGATATCAGCTTATCCGATGCGGTGACAGACATTTTGGTGCGGCAAAAACAGATTGCTGTGGGGAAAGCTTACAGTGAAGATTCGATAATTGCGAGACCCGGATCTTACACGGAAGTGATGGACAAAATTCGCCAATTCTGCGGAGAAGATATTCGCGATCGAGTTCTAACTCAAGAAGTTCTGATCTACCTCGGCTTGCTAATTAAAGCAGAACCCCATTTATTTAAAGGTTTGCTGACACTGAGAGTTAGCTACTTTATTCTGCTGTTAACAAGCGAGTTGGCGCGCGAATTGGGAGTTACGCAAAATGAAGCTTACGAACATTTAATGCAGCTAAGTCCCTTTGAAATCAAAAATCGCCTGCGCCAAGTGTTGACAGAATACGAGGAAATGAATCAAATCCTTAAACAGCAAGAATCCCTGCGCGTCAAACAGGCGGAAAAAGATATTGAATGGGTAGTAGCGCCAGTTTCCGAAGAACCGCAAATGCCTGGGGGAGGATGGCGGCGGAAGCGGCAGATGGAAGGTACTGTCAATCGCGTACCGAAGGATTTTTATCCGAGTGTTTGGGGACTCCTGCGGCACTGCAAAGGCTTGATTATTGGGGACAAATTAGAGCGGCGCAATCGCTTAGATAGCCATATCATTTTATCGGAAATGACGCCGGGGGAAAAGAATTTCGCGCTACAAATTGAGCATTTGCTGAATAAGATTGTCGCACCGGAATATCGGCAAGTTAATATTGAGGCGCTGATGGAGTTGGCGGCGATCGCCCAGCGTAACCCAGATTTGCAAGTAGAAGAATACATCGTTTTAGATGTATTAGTCGGTCACGCAGTCCGGCTGAATTGGCAAGGAAAACACCCGGAAAGAGCGGATAAATACGACGAAGATAAAGCGGCGGCTTGGCAAGCTTTTTACAATACTTCGCCTTACGTTTGCGCGAGTCATGTACTCGATGCTTTCCGATTCTTGACGAAGTTTGGATAGATTGAGTGCGGGTGGTTAGGATCGCGAATTAAATAACTTACAATTTTAATTGTTATTGTGGGATGGGCGTCCCGCCCGTCCAAAAAAGACGGGC
>NZ_JAUBTV010000012.1:0-122114 GCF_036705145.1 Microcoleus sp. B5-D4
ATTACCAGAAACATTACCAGAAACATTACCAGAAACATTACCAGAAACATTACCAGAAACATTACCAGAAACATTACTTGTGACACAAAGAACTGATGCCACTTGTCCGTAGCTTGCGGGCGGGTAGCGCATCGCTACTTCCTCAAGTTGAGTTTTCATATTATTCAAGGGTGCTGTTTGGAGTAGCTGGAAAGCAGCCAGCATTTAACTACTTTCCCAATTGCAAAAAATTACACCGTTCCTAATTCAATGCGTTCCAAATAGTCCGATAAGTTATCAAACGGCTGAAGGTCGGCAACGAAAATTTCTACAGTATCGCCGTGGAGGTCGGCAGCCGGGAGAAAGCCCAAAAGTTTAACTCTATCCAATGGGTCAGGTAATTGGACAAAGATATAGGCAATGCGTAGCTCGCGGGCGCATAGCGCATCGTCTTGGACTTGGACAGAAATAGCTGTTTCTTCTTCACAAATTCGGCAGCATTCAATCTTTCCGATTCCTGGCAACATCAAATCAGCAACATCTAAAATTCCTTGAAGTACCTGATTCCCACTCTTATTTTTGTCTAAAATGGTTTCAAATTCCATCCATCCCAAGAGATGATTGACCGCCCAGACTGTTAGCGTATTGTAGAAAACTCGTTGACCTTTTTCCAAATCCGCTTGTTCTGAGGCATAAGCTAAAGCTAAATTGTAGGTTTTCTGATAGATCGTCCATTCAGTCAAATAATCTTCCATTATGTGTGCCTTCTCAACTAAGTCACACCATAAAAGCGAAGCATAGCGGGGCATTACTCCCGCTGTTGCTGCTGGGGGGAAGCGCGGAACGAATCGATCGACTATTAAACTCATCCGAAAAAAAGATTTAGCCGTAGCTTCGGTACAGATTGTTATCCATTTTCTTAGTTGTTCCTTTGATAGGTGCTCTATTTGCAATCACGCCCCAGAATGAGGGGCATGATTTGTTAGGGCTAACGTGAATTTACTTGATAAAGTTTGGTTTCTCGTTTCACCAATTCTACCTGCTGCTGAGTCAACAGACAGAAATCTTCAATTTGATTATCCATTGCCACAACAAGAACTTGTCCCTGAAGGATGACGCGCTGGGGAGTAAGCATAGTTGGCTGATGAGCCTTCCGCAAAAACTCTTCATCACACAGAATAGTGATCGATCGGTCAGAATAACACTGATAGACAGGCTCCAAGTAAGCTTGTTGCCCTGGAATTCCTACAAGTTTTTGAAGTTCTGGGAGTTTGGGAAGTTCGGTTGCTGCTACTTCTTCAATTCCTGTTGAGTTAATTAAAACGTAAAATCGTGTCATGCTGGCTCCTGTTAACGGTGGCAATTACAGAAAATCAATCAATATCTCACAGCGAAGCACTAAAATCGTGTTCTGGCTTGGGTGGTTTTTGGTGCAATCTGAGTTCTTTTTTCACCATTTTTACTTGTTCAAGATTTAGCAAGCACAAATCTAAGAGTGAGTTGTTAGTTCCAAGAATTAGTACCTGACCAAAAATCACGTCTCCCTTTTTAGTTACACAAGTCGGTTTCAGCGCTTTCGGTTCCACGTCATTATCACAAATTATGACAATCTTGGGGTCAGAGAAATTAGAAGAATCTAGCACCTCAAAAGTGGCTGGCTCTCCTTCGATGCCAACCAAATCTTGAATTTCTTCTGTTGTCAACATTTCGGGAGTGGTGTAGACATCTACCTCTTGTTCGTTCGTAACCAAAATGTAGTAAGGCATAAGAGAAAACTGGGAGCGACCCAGTAATTACGCTATTATTTGCTATTTGCTGGTGAATTCCTAGTTTACAGGGGCTGTTTCTGTAGCTCTACACAAATCTCTGGCTGCTTCAAGATGTAAAGGAGCAACATAGACTCTGAAAGCACCTTCTCTCCACAGCATTTTCTCATTATGAGGATGAAACTCTATCTGATGCGGAATGTCACTATTTTTCATGGCGGTGACGATCGACTCATGCTGATATGCGAAGAAGTCACTCACAATAATAAATCCGTTTTCAGCAATCTCTGGCAATTCATTAGATTCTGATTCTGTCGTTGTGCAGTCGTTATGAACGGTTGTCATGATGGTAAATATGAGAGAACAAATCAACATCTCAAAGCGAAGCACTAACGGAGAGACTTAACCCTAGTAATTCCATTGAAAAACTAGGGAAAGTATTCAATTGCTATTAGTCAAGTGAAAGACAGTCTTTGTTCACATCATTCCAATAGACCTTAAGAACAGAAACCTCAAAAGAATTAGGTTTTAGGCAAATTAGCTTCAGCACCCCAGGAATCCCAGTTCGAGCGCTGTTGCCTTGCAAATAACTCAATCCTCGACGGTTGCGACAATTGCCCCAATTCCTCACAATTCTCTAGTTTTTCTGCCAGTTGATTTGCGATCGTCCAAAACTCTTCCGGCTTCTGAGAATGCTTACCTCTCCGCGCTCTGATGATATTCGGGATGTTGGTCAGACCGTGGGTGCTAAAACTCCCTGGTTCGCCTTTGGTAGCTACCAAAAAGTGTTCAGTACAATTTCTGCCGTAGTGACCCATTCCGATGTGGGGTCTGCCATCCTTGGTTACTTTCTCCCATGTGAAGGTCGATCGATGCGTGAATCCCCAGTTTTCTAAGCACCGGAACCCTAGCGCTTGATGGTTATTTGTCACCCATAACAGCACGTAGGCGTGTTCGTGGGCGATGTCGTAAATCGGCATTTTGAGAATTTCTTCATCAGTCATTGATGGGTAGCTGCATCGTCCCCGGTGAGTTTTGTCAGCTTCTCTGAGAGAGAAAAGCCACGGAGGGTCCAGAACTATCAGTCGATAATCCTTTTGGGGAATTGGAGGAAGATCGGGAAGAAACTGAAGTGCGATCGATAGCTTCATTTGTCCTATCCGATCGTCTGCTTTGTACTTAATTTTTGCCATTGTCGGTATTGTCGGTATCCATAACTTTCAAACCTTGAACAATCAACGAAATTGCGTATTTAACCGCATCTGCTTGGTATAATCTCGAACGAGCCGCCAAATCGTCTATCATTCTGTAAGTTTCTGCTGGGCTATTGTTAGTCGCCTTTTCAAACAATATCGAGACTAAGGTTATCTCTGGGATACTTTCTAGAATTACCCCTAGCCAGATTTTCACAGCAAATTGTTCAGCAGAAAGTTTCTCTTTCTCCCCTTCTTTGAACAGTAGCTTAACTTGTCTCCGAACTATTTCAACAGCTTCATTTTGTGTCATGGGTACCTCTAATTTTGTTTTCCTTGAGCTTCGTTAACAGCCAATCCATCTTGCAATGTTTGAACTCCGTATCTAATTCCTTGGGAGTTCTTTTGATATACAGCAACAATGAACTGCTGTAGAAGAGCATAATTCTCTTCCCCACTAAGATTTGTCGCTTTCTGGATAAGTGTTGATGCAACCAGCATATAAACTGGTTCACCACCTGCACAATTTGCTAAAATCTTAATAGCAAATTGGTGAAGACTCCACTTTTCTCTGATTGCTTCATCAAAAATTAAACGAGCTGCATAATCCAGTGGATCAATTAGTGGCAATCCCGATACATTATTCCCTGAATTTTCTGAGTTTTTTGGTTTCTTCATTTGGTTTAGTAACCTGTTTTGCTGCAATCGTGAAGATTTTCGATGTTGTCAATTTCCTGAAGAATTTCTGGTGTAGAAATTGAAGCGAGCGGACAACCATTTGCTTCATTGTAGATGTATTTTGTGCATTTAATTCCGATCGAATTCGCTACTTTTCGATTGAATTGAAAATACATTCCCCGCCAAGTTAATATCATCGGAGGTTCTTCGATAACAACGCACTGTTTAGGTGGTTAATCAATGATGTTCAGGACAACAATGTGTTTCATCTGTGAATTATCGGATTTCGGCGTCTGTTTTTTGTTCAGTAGTTTGTTGAGTAGTTTGTTGGCACATTTCGGTTTCCTCTGAGTTTCAAGACTCAATACTCCAAAGCGAAGCATTATCAGCTTCACTTTGGCTTTAAGCATTAACACCACTTGCCAGCAACTATTACGACTTCACCATTTTCTTCAGTTTGAGACTCAATGTTGAACCCTTGAGCTTTGAGTGCTGCCAGAGTATTTTCCCGTGCGTACCAGGGTAAAAGTTGTTCCATAAATTTCTTTGCAGCATGGATGGAACCATCACGAGTTAAAAACTCATATTCGTCTGTCCCTTCTATCAACTTAAAGCCAAAGTCGTAACCACCCTGATAGCTTTGTTTGCGTCGAATAACAAACTCTGCTAGCTTACTGTTGCCAAAAGGGTCATGGATATGGGTGTTGGTTTCCAGATAAGCTCCAGCAAGAATTCCATTAAGACCCGATCGAATCATCTCCTCAAGAATTTCCTGTAGGACGATCGGATTCTTTATCTGGGTGCGGATTACACTGAGATGTGACATTTTCTAAGTCTCCTAAAAGTTTTGAAAGTGGACGAGAGAAATACCGGGCAGCAGCAAGAATTTTTGAAGTACATTTACCGCATTCGTAAGTTCTGCCGTTTACTAAGGGATTGACACAACCAGGAATTTTGCAGTTCATCAGCTATTTGTCCATAAGGTTGATTCCTCAGTTAATGTTTTAGTTAATGCGTCACTCAATGCTTCTGGAAGAAGTTCTTGCGATCGGACTTCCCCCATTGCCTTTTCCAGTTCCTGAGTAACAGCGGTGCAATTAGCCCCAGAAGCAATCACCTTTTCGGTAACAGTGCCATCTTTGTTGATGGTAAATTCGATTTTGTAATACTGCATGGTTGGGTAAATTGGATTAATCGGTTAAAGTTTCAGAAAAAGTTGCCCGTTGTGCGCCATCAATCTCAATGTCTTTTATCTGGTTCGATCGCATCAGTACCAATCGCAGAAGTAAATTATTATTCCGAAGTTGGTGATAAATCCAGCCGACACATTCAAGCAATTTCTCATCAGTGGAATAGTGACAGCCCATTGCGATTTTAGGACTTGTCAACTGTTCAAACACATCGTGATTTGGATTAGCGATCGTCTCCTTCAAAGCTTCATGATTTTCCCGATTATAGCCAGAAATTTTGCTCAAATTTCGGTCTACTTTCCAGGGACAGTTAGCGCATTGTTTGGTTTGTGCGAGTTGCATTGTTAGTATTTAATTGATTTGATGCGATCGAATTTATCTCTGACAATTTTGGGATATTTGTGAATATTAATCCCACAGTTCCGGCAAGTAAAATGTCTCAAATAGCCTAACTGACCAAGAAACATTAGTTGACCGCTACAGACTTTGCAGATCAAATTCGTCATTTTCCTTTTCCTCTTTCAGGGTGTTGTTGATATTTAAACCTTGATCAATCAAATCGAGTGCCCACTGTACGATCGAAGCATCTTTTTCATTAGTTCCTTTCGCTAGATATTGCAGAAATTGCAATAATTCATCTCCTAGAAAATTTGTGCTATGGTGAATCATGCGACAGGCAATTGCAGCATAAGGTTTGCTGTCTAACATTGTATTTATCCAAATTTCAGTTGCAAAGTCAAGAGTTTTGACCTGATTAGTAATTGCTTCAGCAAAAATTTTGTTAACTTCTGCCTGCAATTCTGCTAGTTTTTTATGCTTTTCTTCGAGTGTACTATCGGGGATTTGTTTGCTATCAGTCATTTGATTTGCTCCTAATATTGGTTGAGTGATGTAGTGCAAAAGTCTATCCTGTTCTCCAAAGTTGGAGAACAAGACAGCGTTTCAGAGCTTAATTTTCACTTGGCAACAGAAGGACTTTCTCTTGTAGAAAAAGCTTGATTTCTTTCAAGGGAAAATCACTAAAGGGTATCTGCTGAATTACGGCAGGTTGAGTTTCTTTGGTTGGTGTATCTTCCCAACAAGTCAAGACAGCAGCATTCTTTCCTTTGGGTTTGATAAATTCATGTTCTTTTCCGACATGAAGGAACCAAAGTTGAAACTCAGTTAAGCAGTGTTTTCTCCTGAGACGGGGCTGATGGGAGGCGATCGCATCAATCAACCAATAACATTGAGCATTATCAGCCAAATATTTGACTCCATCGGTGTACTGAATTCCAAGCCAATGTTTGTAATATTGCTCAGTTCCACCAAAGTGTTTCAAATTCTGTGACAGTGTTTCAGCATCCATCATTGCCTTTGCCATAATCTGATTCCAAATTCAAAAAATTATTCTCTTACAGCGAAGCATTACATCACTATTTTCTTACAATTTCTTGAAGTATTTCCAACTTACTAAGACTTACTATCTGACCCTCCACACACACAAATGGTGGAGGGTCATTAAGCAGTTCAGTTGCATAATTCCAGAGTTCTGTTCCTTCTTCTGGAGGCGTAAGCCAAGAACCATCCAAACACTTTCTAGTCCCCATGATTCTTTCTGCATCAGCAATAGTAGATGCAACTAATTTGGCATCGGCTCTCCAAACACAGACACATTTACCTTTGTAATTGGCGAACGCTGGCTCACTTGTTAAATCATTGATTAGGTCAGACATACTATTTCAATTCCCTTTATTTTCAAAGGCTTCAGCTAATTTGTCATCGATCGCAAAGGCAATAATTGCGATCGCACCCGCTATAGCTGCTTCGTTTCCTGCTTTAGAAGCTTCGAGAAAAGTGGGGATTTCATGTTTATTAGTAAATAGTTCGGTGGCTATTGCTAAAGCATTGGTGTTGCCAGTGACGGCGCTTGTCCAAACCATTGAGGCAAATGCCCAACTATTCATTACTTCTTTTTGACCTTCATCAGTATCAATGGTTTCCAAGCTTGATAAAGGATGAACAAAATGGGGTTCCATATTCTGCCTCAATTTATGTGACCAATTCCTCCACTTTAAACTCTCGCATTAAACTGTCCAAGTAGGACGTTTATCATTCTTGTCCCACTCTTCAAGAATTTTCCGAGTCCGTTCTAATGCTATTTCTTCAGATTGGAATTCTAGACAGAAATCAGGTGAGTAATAGCCTGCGTAATTTTGCAACCACAAAAGACCGTTAGTGCTTCCACATCTGCCATAACTCCACCATCCAATAGCACGTTTATTTCTCAGAATCAATTTTCTGAGAAGATATCCGTCTCTTCTAACATTAGGGTTAGCAAATACTTTGCCTAGTTCAATTTCTTCCATCTGATTTTTGAGAGTAAATGACTTGTTTCATAAATCAGAATCAAAAAGCGAAGCATTTAACCTTTCGGCTAGGCGGTTCCTGCCCTTCGACCCTTCGGCTACGCTCAGGGCGACGCTTCGCTTTTTAATAACAATTAATTTTCGTCAACCTCAAGAGGGGAGAGATGAGAGTAGAAAGTCGCAGGTGTTTCAGTCCGATCGGCAATGCTGGCGGATTTAGCACCCGATCGAATGGCCCAAGTTTTCAAATCATCAATTTGCGCCTCGGCTATTTGTGCCAGAGGGACGCAGCCGGCAATCGAAACGAGTAAGTCTCGCTGGGTGAACTCAACCCCGACGCTGAAACTACTTTGCATCGCGTCGTAGACCACTTGCTCAATCTCCGCACCAGAGAAACTTTTTGATTGCTGTGCCAGTAACTTCAAATCGAAATCCCCTGACTTGACTCGCTCGGGCCGGACGCGGGTGAGGTGAACTTGAAAAATTGCCTCCCGCTCTGTGAGGTTCGGCAGGTCAACCCAGAAAATTTCATCAATCCGCCCCTTACGAATTAGCTCGGCGGGTAAGACTTCCGCTCTGTTCGCGGTCATCA
Source organism: Microcoleus sp. B5-D4 (assembly GCF_036705145.1). Taxonomy (NCBI): domain Bacteria; kingdom Bacillati; phylum Cyanobacteriota; class Cyanophyceae; order Oscillatoriales; family Microcoleaceae; genus Microcoleus; species Microcoleus sp. B5-D4. Next base: position 7,747 of record NZ_JAUBTV010000012.1, read on the forward strand.
CCACGAACACTGGCGCGGTCTTTTCTTGCATCCAAGTAAGTATCGTTCCAAATACTCGCTGGGAAGTGCCGGAATCACCATCCATGCCAGACGTGATGTTGGCGAACGCTTTGTCTATTTCGTCCAAGAATAATATACATGGTGCGATCGCCTCGACAAGCTTAATTACCTGTCGGATGCGGTTCTCACTTTCACCGACCATGCTGCCGAACACGCGACCGACATCGAGGCGCAGCAGGGGGAGTTTCCATTCAGTAGCGATCGTTTTGGCTAAGAGACTTTTGCCTGTACCTTGAATGCCAGCGAGTAAGACACCTTTTGGGTTTGGCAACCCATATTCGCGGGCTTGGTCAGTGAAAGAGCGCGATCGAGATTTGACCCATTGTTTGAGAATTTCGAGTCCGCCAACAACCTCCAACCCAGATTCAAGCGGGATAAATTCTAGGATTCCCGTCTCTCGGATGGTTTGGCGTTTTTCCTCAATGACCGCAGCGAGAGCCCGAATATCAACTTTCCCAAGAACCAAACACTTGGCAAGGACACGAGAGATTCGGCACCGAGTCAGCCCCTGGCAAGCCTTTGTTAGCTGTTGCCGTTGCTCGGCATTTAGTTTGAGCTCTGTTGGTGGAACCAATCGAGTAAGCAAGTGTGATATCTCCTCGATGCCTGGTAAAGAGATATCAACCACCGTCGTTTCTTGAGACAGTTCTTGAGGAATTCGGAGTTGGTCGGAGAGAATGACGAGACAGCGACGATCGCGGGCAATTTGAAATGCCAGGTTTTTCAGTTCGCGGACGATCGCTAGTTGGTTCATTGCTATCTGTCCGTTTGCACCGGGGGCAATGAGCGTTCCCAAATCCTTCATGACAAAGACAGTGACTTGCTCCATTGCTGGCGCTTTACTGATGCGCTCCAGTGCTTGCATCGGGTTTCCCTTGGCTGTGCTATTATCTGTCCAGCCACGGGCAAAGTCCCAGAAAAAGATTTGCCCTTCAACGGCTTTGACTACTTCACACAAGATTTCTTCTGCTGGTTCTTCCTCCGGGCTCACTACCCACAGCAAAGGAAATCGCGCCATCAACATTAGCTGAATTTCTTTTTTTTGGTCTATCATGTTTTAATCCAATCGAGCTTTTGAGTCACCAATTTTGCTACAAGTCTTGAGCTACCCACCCAAGACTTATTAGCTCCCTATCCATACCCGTTCTTTCTTCTGGCTCAGAAACAGAAACAGCAACTGCTACTGAGCTTTTGTTTCTGTTTCTGTTTCTGTTTCTGTTTCTGTTTCTGTTTCTGTTTCTGTAAGTCATTTAGGCGGTTGGTCATTTAGCCAGAGCAACTTTTTGCCTTTTGTTTGTGGAAACTGGTTCAAAGGGCTTACCTGGAGGTGCCACAGATTCAGAGTTAACAGAGCCAGAGCCAGAGCCAGAGCCAGAGTCTGAAACCGTTTCTGGGAGTAATTCTGGGAGTAATTCAGCTTGAGATTCAGGGTATGCAGGGTAAGATTCAGATTGAGCGACTTGAGTTTCAGCGAGACGCGCTTTCAAATCTTCAATTTCTTTAAGAGCATCCGACAAATCAGCATGGAGTGTTTCGTTTTCCACCATGAGCTGAGCATCAGTAACTGGGTCATCAGAATCATCTAACACTCGATCGACTTGTAAAGCCCCACTAACTTTTTGTTGACTTTGCAGGTTAGTGATTGTTGTCGAAGCCTCTTTAAGTTGAGTTCTCACTTGTTCTAGTTGAGATTCAAGGACTTGTTTCTCACCCATTTGTGCTTGGAGAGTTTGGATTTGAGCATGAAGGCTAGAAACTTCACGTTCCCGTGCTTCGATTTGACCGTTGAGTTTAGAGATTTCAGAGATTCGATCGCGGGCTGCTGTTTCAAATTCGGCGACTTCCAGTAAACGTTGTTCGGAAACTGTAAGTTTTGCTTGTAATTCGCTGCGATCGGCTTGTAGGGAATCCAAGCGATGACGAAATTCTTCAGAATCTGCCAATTGTTGCTTGTTCAGATTTATGTACGCTTCTTTGAGTTCGTTTCGTTGGCGTTCGTACTCCCCTTTGTAAAAATTCAACTCGTACTGATTTTGAGGATAATCCTTGAGTTGTTGCCGAAGAATTTCGTTCTCCTGAGCCAGAGACTTCATTCGATCGCCACTGACCGAAGTATCAGCTTTTTGAAAGGCGAGGCGGTAGGTTGCGATCGCCATTTGCTTAGAAACTGCTAGAAATTCTTCAGGAACTTCTGATTCATCAAGCAATCCGTCGTCTGCTGCCTCTAGCAATGCACTTGCTAAATCTTTTTCAGATTTTCCTTGCTTGAGGAGTGCCAGATTATCTGATCGCCATTCCTTGACCAGTTTGCATACTGCGTCCGTACTGCCTCCGTAACCGTAGATTTCTTTGAGGGCTGCATTTACAGATCGCACTGCCACCCCTACCCGATTTTTTTGAAGGGCAGCACAGGCAAAATCCACCATTCCCCGGCTAATCCCTGTGTACTGAGTCGCGCGATCAAACTCAAATCCAGTTAAATCAAGGCTTGTAAACGTTGTCGGTAATTTTGCCATTACTAATCATTGGTAAATAGTGCTAGTAAGCTACTTACCAGTATACGCCATTTACCAATAGTGGTAAATACATTTATTAAAAAGTCATAACATAAATAGAAGGATTCAGGAGGCAATCCGCTCGGCAATAACCTGGAGGACAACAGCAAGCTCCTCCTTTGAGATAGTACGAACTTGCTGTACCAGTTGTTCCAATTGGCTGGGTTTCTGCTTCCCAGCAAGGACTAGCTTGAATTGTTCAAGAGTTTCCCCTCTGAACTTGGCGACACGTTTAAGATTTTCTAGATCGGGAACTCCTTCAAGATTTTCCCAAGCTTTGATGGTGGGATGAGTCACGCCAAGTAAGCGGCCAAATGCTCGATATGGTCGATTTGCCCGCATTTCATAGATCAGCTCAGCAAATTTTTTCTTGGTCTGATCATCCATCACATATCGCTGAGGTTGCCTCTGTCTGCGGTTTCCAGAGTTTTTAGAATCATTTTGGCTAGGATTATTCTCATGGCTCTGAGAATTGGTCTGGCTGCCAGGGGGAAGAGATGGCACCTGGAGGGAAGATTCAGTTTCCACATCTGGATAGTCGTCGAACAAAAAACGAAAATTGATATGGGAAGGGGTATCCATTTGGTTAATAAGGTAGTATTGTGGTAAAAACGCCTGGTAATATTGTCACCAGCATCCTTCGCAGGTAAAAGGCACAGATACAAGGCACAGAGCACAGGGAAAGGTAAACAAACTCAAGCTAGTAATAGCTTAAGCCATAGCAGACATTGAGTTAATCACATTCTGAGTGGTTCGGAACTACCTTAGTTTGCTTTGAACTGTTCTGGATTCTCAATCACCATACCCTTAAATGCTTTGCGGTCTTAGCCTGTCCTGACATTGAAACAGGTACTAAGGCCACCTTACTTTAGCGTAACAACTTCACCATACATTAGCAAAGCTCCATGATTTTTCTTTGAGCTTGCCAGATTTTGCTTGCAATGCACGGGCCACCATAACACGCAGTCAGGAATTTTTCAGCGTGGACGGCTAAATCTTTTACTCACTATTTCTTTTATATGATGACAGAATCACTAAGCTCAACAGTGCTAACTGTGTTAGCAGATACTAACAATTTGCCAGAGAAACCAGGGAAAACCAAGCGTACCTTATCTCTTTCAAAAGAACTAGACCACAAAGTTCGTGTTTTCGCAGCGCACAAAAGAATTAGTGTGGGCTCTTTAGTGGAAGCAGCTTTAATTCTTTATTTTTCTCAGAATCTCTCTCAACAAAATACTGAAATGTAATAGCTCAGAGGTTCTGATGACCATAAACGGATGGTGCCGTACCAACTATCACAAAGATGGTAAACGTCGTTTTGCGAAGTTAACGGACGGCTTATGCTGTGAATGTCTAGCCGATGGCGCGTTCGCGCCCCGCAAGCTACGACTTGATAAAGCAATTACTGAACCAGTCGCTGAACCAGCCCCTGAACCAGTCGCTGAACCTAAACAATCACAGCAACGAAAGAAGGAAACCGCCGATCGCAGAAAAGTTACTTGTCTCGAACAGAAAATTACTGATTTGGAGGTAGAACGCGACACTCTAAATTCAGAAATTGACCGTCTGCGATTGAAATTGCAGACATTTATCAACTCCTTAAACCAATCAGAAGTTGAACAATCAGGAATTAAATCAGGAGTAGCAAAGACGTGAGTAATAAAATCGTGATCGATCGTGAATTAGCTGAAAAACATCTCAATTACCTGGGATATGCACCGGGTGAAGCCTACTTGAGATTTTTCTTTTATTCCACAGACGATCGTAAGAAAAAAGATAAAGGGCGCAAACTCTCTGGCTTAGACTGGCAACAAATCGAACAATATCAAACAGATGGGCGTGGTGTCTACGTCGTGGTCAATGGCGCTGGCGGTACTGGTCACACCGATGCTGACATCCACCAATGCTGCGCTATTTTCTGTGAATGGGATGATATTCCTCTGGGTGAACAATTTGAAAAATGGAGCGCTGTAGGTTTTGTAGAGCCGACATTCACCATATTTAGCGGTGACAAGTCGATGCAGCCGTATTGGTTGTTCGATGAGCCTGTTACACCGGAACAGTGGCGAGAACTGCAAGTGATTCTCATCGAGATAATGGAAGCTGATGACAGTAATAAAAATCCCAGTAGGGTGTTTCGCCTAGCAGGGGGTTGGCACATGAAACCCGGTCGTGAACCAATCAAATCAGAAATTGTCAGTGAATCAGGTATTCGATATAATTACAATGATTTGCGGGAACATCTTAGGAGATTACTCAGGGAACTTGAGCAAAGAAGAAAGGAGGAAAAGGAGCGGAATCAGCAAGATTTACTCGACTTATTAGTCAATTCTACTAGACCGATAAGTATTGAAAATACCGCTAACGGTACAGGAAGTGGCGGTACATCAACAGCAACACTTATAAAGCCGACAGAAACTCTACCCGCGCCAGGAACCACCAAGATAAAATTCAAAGATATTAAGGTTCCGGTGCCGATCGCCATACCCTTGGATTCCGCCTTGGGGAAGGCTAAGGTTTATTTGAATGGAGTCGAAACTCAAAGAAATACATCAATGGCAATGCTCGCCAGAGATTTACTTGGAGTTCAGACAGAATTCAACCGCCTCGGACAACTTACAGATGATGATGCTTATACATTGTTTCTGGATGCTTGTCGCCGTTGTTCACCCGGTGGCGGATGGGATGAGGATGAGTGGCAACAGGTCTGGGATTCGGCTGTCAAATCCAACCCTATATCCTCCATCAAACACTATATTCCTGATGGAGTCGAAAGCTGCATCAAAGGTGCATACTGGCGCTTTCTCAAAGCTCAACGACCCTTTGATTTAGATTGCTCACCTGATTCTAATTCTGTTCCTGATTCTGTTCCTGATTCTGTTCCTGATTCTGTTCCTGATTCTGTTCCTGATTCTGATTCTGTTCCTGAGTTAGAAAATCAAAAGTCATCGGGTTTCAATATTTTCAATTCTGATGACAAGATGATTCAAGATTACCAAAAGTTGAACAGACATTTTGGGAAGCGGATTAGGCTAAACACACTTAGCAAGAGAATCGAAATAGATGGGAAACCTGTATCTCTCGATCGAGTCCGTCTTCAACTCGCAATCAGACACGGAGTATTAGTCAGATCGAGTAGAGAAGATGTCCAAGATATACTCACAGAAATAGCCGTGGATAATCAATATTCACCCATTCAAGAGTATCTGAGTTCTCTACCCGTGGCTTCAGATACTTCAATTTTAGATACTTTGGTTCAGAAATATTTTGGTGTTGAAGGTGAACTTTATGCAAAATTCATCAGAAAGACTTTAATCGGTGCGGTAAAGCGTGCCTTTGAACCAGGGTGCAAAATGGACACAGTTTTGATTTTACAAGGCCCTCAAGGTTTCCGAAAATCCACATTTTTCAAAATCTTGGCAGGCAAGCAATACTTCGACGATTCACTCGGTGCCGTTTCAGATAAAGATGAACGGCTCAAATTACACCGTTCCTGGATTGTTGAATGGGCGGAATTAGAGTCAATTTTCAGACGGCGGGATGTCAGCGCGACAAAAGCTTTCCTGTCTACTGAGACGGACGCAATTCGACCGCCGTATTGTCGAGATACCGAAGATTTCAATCGACCCAGCATCATCGTGGCAACCACAAACAAACAAGAATTCTTGGCAGATGAAACAGGCAACCGCCGATTTTGGGTAATTCCGGTCAAGCATCGGATCGACACCAAATTGCTTAAAAAGGAGCGAGATACGATTTGGGCTGCTGTGATGCTGGCCTATCGCTCTGGTGAAGAACCCTATCTGGATTTTGGAAATGATGAAGAAAAAGCCGAACTCTTAACTGAGGATTTCCAAACGTCTGACCCCTGGGAAGATTTCATCCTCAATTACATCGAACACCGGGACTATGTTCGAGTGAGTGATCTCCTCAATCATCTCCAAATTGATTTAAGTCGGCAAGAGCGATCGCACCAGATGCGCTGTTCGGGGATTCTCAAGAAAATGGGGTGGGAACGAGAATTCCGAATCATCAGCTCTAAACGGGTTCGAGTCTGGGCAAAAATCGAACAGCCTGAACTCGCTGATCAACCTCAAATTTTGAAAACTGCCTCAGAAACTGAGGTCGATCGCGAGGTTGATCTCCTTACTGGCTCTGGCTTTGATCAACCTGATCAACCTGATCATCCTATTTCTCAAACTTTACTAATTCCAGAACAGAGTCCTGATTCCGGCCCTGACCAAACCTCCGATTCACCCCCTGATTCACCTCCCGACCCAACCTCCGACCCAACCTCCGACTTAACTCCTGATTCAGTCGGTGATTCAGCGGGTGATTATGGAGAGAATGTGATGGCCCAATCATGTGAACCGATGGCAAATTTGGCAAGCAAGGACGCGACGGCAGCACCAGATTTAGGAAGTTTGGGTGAAAAGGTTGATCAGGTTGATCGGGTCGATCGAAACTTTACAGAGCAAGGCTTTGATGCTGATCGACCTATCCAAAATGAGGTTGATCTTCCAAAAAATGAGGTTGATCAGCAAACTCAGCAACAAGTAGATGAGGCAGAACTACTCGAATATATTCGGACGGTACTCGAAGCCGGCGACCCGACATTAGCCAGAAATATCCAGGGAATTCTGAAGGAAGTCTGCGGAACTGGTGCAGCCGATCGCCAAAAGGTCTGGAACGCGCTGAACGAAGCCGAAAAAGCCACCTTTACTGCCTTACTCAAACTTCCTGATTCTGATTCTGACTCTGATTCTGACTTTGACTCTGGCTCTGAAACTGCTGAAAACCTACCTGAACCTACATCTGAAGCTACATCTGAACTTGTAGAAGAATCCATATCGGCCACGCCAGGGGAAACTATAAGTGAAGCGATACCAGCATCAAATTCTGGAATTTCTGCGCCCACACCAACCACACATGAACCCGTAAGTGAAGGAGTAACAGAGCAATTAATTAGTGAAGAAGATGCCGAAAAACTGCGAGATATAGCATTGATTTGGTGGAATGAATACCATCCCGAACGGATGCAGGCTCTGCTAACACAAATGTACGGTTGGCAGACACCAGGGACTAAGTATGACGTGGCTGTGATAATTCAGTGGCTGGAGGGGGAAAGTGCGGAGACTCGCGATCGAATCAATCAATTGATAACTCTCAAAAATAACAATTCCTCAACCGATTCTCTATCAACGGATTCTCTAACAGACAAGGAAAAAGACCAGGAAACAGACGATTAAAACAGTAGAGATTATGACCAATGAAAGAACAGGGGAAGATGAAAATCAATCGAATAAGCTTTCAACTGAACTTACGGTTGAACAGCAATTTAAACTCAAAGTTTATTCGGATGAGACTCAATCACTTTCTGCTGAAGAAGCGCAGATATTGCTCATAGAAATGGTTCGGAGAAACATGATTAAAGACAATGTTATTAAACATTTAATCAATCATCATGACGGCGAACTTCACCATTTTTAAGTTGGTGGTTAAGAGTTTCAAGAGAGATTCTGACACGACTATAGCGACAAAATTTTGTCCTAGCAATACTGCGGGTCAATGTTTAGATGAGTAAAAGTGGAATAGGAATTTCAGAAATTTTTGCAGTCGATCGTACCTCCTCCAGCGCTCGTAAAAATTGGCTCATCTTTATGCTCAGCTTGCCACTTTTCATGTCGTCGATCAAACAGTAATTTTTGTTCCGCCCGACAGATTGGAACCCCCAGTTTTTTTCAAACCCACTTAAACGTTCGCCCAGCCAAATGCGCCATTTCAGGGCCGCCATTTCAGGGCCGCCATTTCAGGGCTGCTGCTTCCCTCGCCACCAGTCCCCTAAACTTCTCTGCAACTTTCTCAGAAACAGAGAAACACGCTTTGTTTCCGAAAAACAGAGAAACGTGTTTCTGTAACTCACGATAAATAGACTAGAAGGCTCGACAAATGGGTGAAAGAGGTCAGAAACAGAAAAGGATTCTTGTTTCTGGGGCTTGTACTACGACCCCAAAGTAGTTTTGATTTAGTTGTAATCCAGACGGGATATAGACTTTTAGCATTTTCAATAGCTGAATATATCAATTTAATCAGTTTTGTGAGAATTCTCAGAATTTTGAGATTCTTCAGATTGGGCAGCTTCCTGCTGATCAAGCCATTCGATCAGAGCCATGCGGACGATCGATGCCAGTGACTGATTCGGTTCGATCGCCTGAGCTTTTAAGCGCTCCCGCAATCCGCCCACATCAAATGTCACTGATATGCGATCGCGACTATCCCTACTTTTTGCCATGAAATTCCATAAAATCCCATAAAATCCTTTGACTACTGAAATCAGGATAATGGAAAACTTAGAAACTTTCTAAGTTTTTCTTGACGTAACACTAATTTAGTGTTACAGTGCAAAAACGCCTGGTAAACGTGCGTCAACACGTTCACCAGACTTTCCACCAATGCCACGAGACGGCACTAGGAGACAGCATTATGTTACTACAGCAACAGCATCTAGTTGTGGTTGAACGTTCGTTCAACCCCAACTGCATTGTCAGAGGTTTCGGCAAGACACCTCAAGAAGCAGCTCGTAAAGTGTTTGACCGAGCACGGGAATATGGCTACTGGGACGCAACGAAAACTTACCCCAAAGCTAAAAACCCGCTCGCCAGCAGTCCCAAAAGGAAGCGGACGGGACGATAGATAGTTTTTTTTCTCTGACTGCGAGCTACTTGAAAGACAGCCCCAGCTATCCCTAAAGTAGCTTATACAAAGACATGAAACGCCGAAAGACAATAACAGCGCAAGTTACGGAAGAATCGGGTAGGCGCAATTTCTGGACGCGATCGGAGTTAAGGGCAGAACTGGGCAAGATTTCCAACAAAACGAATAAGCCAATGGCAGAAGCAACTTTTAAACGAAGATTGGCACTGCTTGAGGAAGAATGCCCAGAAATTGATCGATCGCTATATAGTCGCAAATTCTCGGATTTCTCAAAATGGTGTCTGGTTCAGCTAGAGGAAATCTTCTTGATTTGCGATCGAGATATCGACAAAACCCGCAATTACTTACAAAACATAGGAATCAACACAGATGAGTATTTCAAGAATCGAACTCAAAGCTCAACTGGGTCTGGGCAAAGTTAGCGACATCACCAATGTCCGTAAAGCTCTGGGTCAGAGAGATTGGCAAAACTCTCAGGTTGTAGACGCTGATATTCTCGAAGTGACTGAATACTACCGACTGGTACGAGAACAAATGATGCCCCCAGCAGATGCACTGTTACAAATAGCTGGCAAACGGACAGGCACCGCAGCGGAAGCTCAAAATGATGATATTGACGAGACTGCGGTTGATCATAGCGAACACCGCGACGGTCAAGAAGAAACCAATGGAATGGTACTTGCTATTCGATCGCTCACTCAAGAAGCTAGCTTAGCAATGACTGATGTTGCTGAGGCAGCATCCGAACAAATAGTTGATACTTTTTGCATTGCACTGGGCGCAAATGTAGTGGACAAACTTCAAAATAGAGCAAATAAAGTTCGAGCGAATTTTGGTTCAATCACTCAATCTATTCGATCGACTCCTTTAGATTTACGTGGCGGGAGTTTACCGGGAAAAAAACAGGAAGCGAAACAGATTACTGGACTTTGGGGCTAATCGAATCTTGTAGAGAACTAGCTGAAGCTTATAGCGAATCGCTATGCGATGGCTACGCCTCACGCCTAGTTCTGGAGCATCAAGCTAGGCAAGCTCACAGAGAAAAACTATTGGCTGCTTTAGTTATCTATGCGAGCTTGCGTTCCCCTTCCCCTTCCTGTAGCTGTTCCTGTAGCTGTTCCTGTAGCTGTACCAAGAAATCTACACCTAAATCTAGACAAGAGGAAAGAGCAATGATTCAGTGGTTAATTTCGATTTTTACCGCTCCCGTCACTCCATATCCGATTAGTTCAGCTTCAGTATTTATGACAGGAGTGTGCTAAATGCTAATTCCCATTACTTCTGACCAAGTTTACGATTGGCATCCCAACCAGAAAGTTTATGTCTACAGCGCTGAGAAAAAATGCTTGGAACTGTGCCGAGTGATTGACTTAGATTTATCTCCATTAGGCGATGCGCTACGCGCCTCGCCCGTGCTACGCACCCAACTGATTGAACCCGTTGACGACAATCTTCAGCTTTGCCAACCACAAGAGAGAGAATTACCCCCCAATTGCGTCGGAGGTAGGCATTGCCCCTACCCAGAAACCTGTTATCGGTTCGAGACTGAGCAGCAAGATTATGAATGCACTTTCCCAACTGCTGAAGAAACTGAACAATTTAGAAAGTGGACAGAAGAACTAAAAAATCTAAAGTCTGATTTGTCTGATTTGTAATTTAAGTTTGTGTAATCGATCGACATTTAGGTAATATTCAAGAAGATTCATGAAAAAACAAAGAAATGATAATACGGCTAGTTTCCATAATGACAACCAATCTTCTGATAGTATTGATTCTTCAGACGAAAGAATTGGTTCAGTAGATTCTACAGGAGAGTCTGAACAATCCAATGAACAAGGCTCAATGATACTAGGTTCTCTAGTCTGTGGAGCTGTACCTGCACTAATCGTAGGATTTGGAGCATTATGCTACCACACAGGATATCAACAGGGTGGCAAAGAAGCACGTCCAACGATTGTCCACGGCAACCAATATAATTCCAAAACCTACCACATCTCCCCTTCGATTGGCAGCAACAACAGCAATAACAGCCATAAGTGAGCCAGGAAATGAAACAAACTATGTCTAGTTCATCATTACCCGACCCAGCAACAATGAGTTATGAGGAAAGTATTGCTGAAAGTATCAATAATCTAGCAGCCAAGGAGAATTTGAGACGATCGCTAGAAACTGAAAAAAAGCTGTCAGTCAGACTGAAAATCACCGAGCAACTTCTGGCACTAAGTGAACGCAATGAAAGTCTGTCACAGCAAATTACCGCTCAACTCCTTGCTGAACGTCATACAATGCTCAGGCCTCAATCTATCGGTCATACCAATTTTGACCCCGATTTGAACCTAGATTTAGACGAGCTTCCTCCACTGCCAGAGCCACTGCCAAAGACCAAAAGAAAAGTCAGGGTTCCTAAAATTAAGCTCAAAAAAGTAACAGACATGACGCTTGAACAAATTCAAGCAGAACTCACCGAAAGCAGAGCAAAAATGGCAGTTCTCGACGTTCAACTAACATCCTCTGATTTTGATACTCGGTTCAATGCTCAAATGGACATTCGGAGTTTGAACCCGCGAATGAAAAAGCTTTCGGGTCAAGAAATTGCATTGTTGCAGCATGAAATAGCTTGCCTGAAAAAAACCCTCAGATAGGACTTAATATGAGTCAAACACTCGTAAACCGCATCTGTGAAGCTCGTAAACTGGCGGGGCTGTCTCCGGCTCAGGTAGCGAGAATGCTAAATGTTTCGATCAATCGAATACAGGCAATAGAAGCAGATACCGTTTCTGTTTCTGCCCAAGAAATCGAACAATTTGCAGAAATCTTTGAGGTTAGCGTTTCATGGCTGATGGGCGAACAGTTAGCAAAAGTTGAGATTGGCAAAGTCCATAATTTAACACCAGAAGACGCTAACAAACTTCAAACAATACTTGCCTCCATCCGAGGGAAACAATGATGCTCAGACAGCTTTTACAGCGAAATATACGGCAAATTTCATCAAACCTGGCAGCAAAACTAACACCCAAACCCCGTTTGAAAATCTCCCCTGCTCAGATGGAGGTGAAGAAAAAACAACAGAGCCATTACGGGCCCGGCTTTGTCTACGCATTCCACGATCGTCAAGCACTCAGAGAAGATAAACGATCGATACACATTCAAGGTACGACATTCTGTAAAATTGGCTTGAGCCGGACACCGAGAACACGCAGATATTTTCTCTCACGGGAATATGAGAGTGAGTTGGAAATCAAGGCGATCGCATTCACGATGAACATGAAGGTGACGGAGGATTTGCTGCACTATATCTTCTCGGCTCACAACGAATTGCGTAAGACAAGAAACTCGGAGGGCAAAAACTTGGATGGGTATACCGAATGGTTTCGGGTCACTCCCCTGAGACTGAAGATGATTCAAATCATGGTATACACTATGGCGGTACTCGTCAATCTGGCTTATTTTGTTTTCGCAGTTTCAGCTTCTATGTACTTGTTCAATTTCTTATTTTAGGTAAGTCAATGTTATTTTTCAAAAAGTGGCAGCAACAGTTAGCTAAGAAACTTCACCGGGAAAATAGACTAATCAAAGTTTCACGAACTTTGACTAACAAAGTTTTCCAAAACTTCGATGGTGATGAAGAAAGTTTGTTACCAGGATTCTATTACTACGCAGGATTGCAAATCCAACTAGAGTTTTTCTCTTCCTATTCCTTATTCCTGGGGGGAAATCTCGAACTGTGGAGATGGAATGTCTACGACGGTTTTGGACAAGGGATGCTGAATGATGGTGTGGGCGATACCAAAGATGAAGCTGCTGCTTTAGCTCAAACCTGGGCAGTGGATTTTCTAGAAGGTCGAGAATTCTACATGAGTAATCATCGGAAAAACCCCAATGAATCAATACGAATTTGACGAAATTGCACAATCTGAAACTTCAGACATTCCAAAATCTTTGAATGGTGAACCTTTAGAATTAGGAGATTTTGTCTGTCCCCGTTACATGGCAACCACTGCCAAACAAGCGATCGATCGAGGCTTTGTTTATCAAATCACCGAAATAAATCAGCCAGGGACAATACTTACTGTTCAACGAGTTTCTGACCCCAGAACCCGGATTAGCGCCTCAACCGATTTCTTCATCAGTCTCCAAGAACAAGAGGATGATGCTGATAACGAGACTGAATCTGCATGCAATGAATTGATAATTACGACTCTTCTAATCCCACTGATTTAGATTAACAAAATGGAGGTCTTATGCAAGCAACAATGGAAGAACCGGATGTATTGGTTAAACTTCTCGGAACTTTAGTAGGTGGCGCTCTTGATGAAGACGGGGAGCAAATGTTGGATGATGTTTTTGGCATCACAACTGCTAACTTGAACGAACTCACTCCCCAGGGCTGGGCTGCGATCGGCGATCGGGCAATCCAAGCAAAATGGTTTCTTGACCACATCACCGAAATCAAAGAGAAGTTCAAGTTACTCATTGACGCACAAATCTGTTTCCGTGAGTTCCAAGGCTGGCTGATGGAAGCAGGCTATAAAGGCGCTGAGAAAATCAAGAAAGCTCAAATAGATGTTGCCGTTGCTCGTGCGAAATACGGCGCAACAGTTGAGCAGCAAGATTATCGGCTAACAAAAAATCAGGAACAATTTGCAGCAGAAACAGTACAGGAAAATATTCTTTGGGATAATAGAGTAATTGCAGCGATCGCCAAGAAAGTCGCCGAAGTTGATGCAGCCATTGAAAGGATGCAAGGAAATCCAGAGTTTGCTGCTGACTTAGAAAAATGGAAAGAAGAAGAAACCAATATCTATAAGCAAGCTGCATACGGTTTGAAATTTGGTACTCATGGCTTGAGCCATCCATCTCTCGGCGGTTCGACTTCTTCTCCACTCCAAATTAGTCAGTCCAATTACTCTCAACCTCAATTTGTTTCAGCTCCAGGTTTAGCCACAACACGCTCAGCAACACAACGATCGGCAACAGGCAGAGCGAAGGATTCAATCAATTTGGCGGTTAATTGGTCAGGAGATATCGCAGGCAAAGTTAATGGTGTTGCTTCGCAGATAAATCGTGGTTTCTCAAGATTTACTAATTTTTTCAAAGGTGAAACTTGATTATTTCAAAAGGTCAAGTTTTCAAAGTCGTTAGCTCGATCGATGTTACTAAAGGCATTGCTGCTACGACAAACACAGGTTGGGTAACAACAAATGATCATGAACCGGGGATAAAACTACTCAACAGTTACGGATATCTAGTAGTTGCTGAAACTTCAGCGATACAGAATATCGAAATTTGCCCCAATTGTTGCTTAATGTACGGTCAACCATCCAATAAATGCACCAATCATGTTTTTACAAACTCCACAGTTACCGAAAACGCTTCCTGTGCAGCAACAGCAACAACTGCCATCACAGGATGAATCACTCGTTTACAAGCCGTCATCGCAACTGAAGCGCCTCAAGAATGTCAACAACTGGTTATTTTTGGTAGTGAATTTCTCGATCGGCATCGGCATAGCAAATTTATTCCGGCTCTTTCCGTCACATCTTTTCTTAGGAATCGTGGCGATCGTCATCGGCTCTCTCAGTTTGTTTTTCATGTCGCCAGCCGATCGCTCTTATCTCGGACTCTGGCGGATGGGCGGTGCAGCATTGGCGATCGGAGGCATTCTCTGCTTCTGGGATTTGTATTATCTGCTGACCTGGCAACATGGTTTGGCGATCGTTGCTTTTGTCCTTCTCTCCATGTGGATCATTGGTGCTGGTAGTAAATAGCACTTTCATCCCGGCTGGTACGGCTGTATTCGCTTAATCCCTTGCCGGGATATTTCCAGTCAGCGGGCATCAGTCATCGGGCATCAGTCAGCATCAGTCATCGGGCATCGGTCGGCATCGGGCATTGGATTTTGGGTATTGGGCATCGGGTAGTAAGGGGTAGAAGTCCATGAGTAACAGGGTCACGGTGGGATCATTCTTTGGAGCATTTTGCTGTTTGGGGTTGGCATTGATGCCGCTTCCGTTCGATCGCTGGGTGGGAGTTCGGCAAGCAAGCTCTCTCGCTGCGATCGGCTGCGGATATTTTGGCTGGCACGACAGCCAGAAAAAAAAGGAAAAACTCGAACGGCAAGAGCTTTGGGAATTTGAGCAGCGACTGAAACAGCGGGCGCTTGATGCTGCTGTTAACTCCGCACTCACCGATGTCCTGGTTGAGGAGGTAGTGGTCAAAGAGAAGCTTCGGGCTGATGCCTCAGTTGAGGTCTACAAAGCAGAGACTCAGCAGAATTTTGTCCGGGTCATGGCTCACGATCACCCAGAAATTCTTCAGCATCTTCTCCAAACTTCACAACCCCCAACAACAGAAACAAAAACTGTTTCTGATTCTCACTCAGAAACAGAAACAGATTCCGTTTCTGATTCTGTTGTTGATAGTGTGCCTGGTGGTGTGGCTGGTGGTGTGGCAAAAGAGAAAACAGCAGAAGAGAAAAGAGCGGAGTATATAGCTGCTGCCCGATCGAAGCTGTTGAAATTGATTGAGGAGCATGAAGGAGGATGGATTGGGCAACTGATGCACAAACCCCTCCTAATTTATGGGGATATGGGTAGCTTTAAAAGTTACTTTGCAGCTTTTTTAGCACTGTGCCGGCATTATTTGTATGGTCACAAAATCATTTCGATCGCTGACCCTCACTTTCACCAAAATTATGATGAATGCTGGAAAACTCTGGTTAAGTTAGGCGTTCCCGGCTACGGCGCAAATCAAAACTTTGATGAAGTTGGTCAACAACTTAACGCCATGTACGATCGATTCAAAGTCAGAACTCTAAAGGACGATTGGCTAACTTCTATCTTTGATGAGATGACACAATATGGCTTTGAAGAAGGTACGGCGGAACCTGCCAGCAAATTAACCAGAAAAGTTGTTGGCGACCCTCGCAAAGGTAAAGAAGCGCCTATCTTTATTGCTCACAATGATACTAATGCTGCTTTTGGCGGGGGTGATGGTTTCAGTAAATCTGTCAATTCAGGAGTGATTAAACTTCAGTTACGATCGGACAGTAAATATCAACCACTCTTCAAAGGCACTATTTCTGGTATCAAAGATGAAGAGGGAGAGTGCATCAAAGATTTAGCCGTTTCCATCGCTCCTTATTGGATACGTCCTGAATGGGTTTATGACTTATTTAATGGCTTTAGTTCAGAGTCGGACAATCAAGTTATTAGTAATTCAGAAGTTGACCAGAAACCTGATCTAAACCTTAGTTTGCAAAATACAAAAGTTGAACTACAATATGAAGCACAATCTGAAACACAACCTGAAATAGAATCGGACATAGACAAACTAAATCGGGCATTAAATCAGTCAGTATCGTGGGATTATTGGTTAGCCGAATCAACGACTGAAGAACTCGATCGACAAATAGAATTACATCGATCGCAAGCCAGCCAAAAGTCAGATAATTTACCAGATAATTCAGCCGATAACTCAAGTGAAGAATTATCACCTGATAATAACCTTATCACAGGCAATATAACTCCAAAACTTTTACCCAGAGAGGATTATCCAGTAATTTGGGATGCGGAAGATTTCGCAAGATTACTGCCAAATGAGTCAGAAACAGCAGTTTTTGAGCGCATTTTGGAATTATCTGATAAATATAAAAGTCCCAGCAAACTCATACAAATGGGTTTGGGTTTTACCCAAGGAAGGAAGAAGCCTCGAAGTTATTCAGATGTAGGTAAAAAGTGTTTTTATTACATAGTAATGAAATATGGCACACCTTCACTGATTGCTCGATATAAGGATTACTTGGAAAAGAAGTAAGTCCAATTAATTCTCAATTAATCCTCAATTAATTGTTTATCGATCGTTCATCAATCAAACAAAACTAGGAGAGAGAAAATGCGTAAACCTACACCAACCGAATCAGTATTTTTGGCAGGGACATTAACAGCATCAATATTAACAACTCTTGAAGTTGTACCAGGGATAATAGATAAATTAAAAGAACAAGCACACCAAGCAAGTGAAGAACGGAAACGGACAAAAGCAGTAAATCCAGCAGACACTTTTACCGCTGGACTAATCATAGGTTTGGTTGGTGGAGCCGTTGCAACAACAAAGGTTATATCGGATAAAATTAATAATCCATAATAACCAAAAAGTAAATCTCATAGTAAAATCATTTTAAGTTGTGATTATACTATGAGATTTATGAATCAGTTAGCAATTTTCTTGCTGGGTGTGTTAGTGGGATTACTAATCGTATTTTTCCTGTTTCAGTTCATTGAATAATTCATTGGGTTCGTTATCTCGTCTGAGTTGAGGAATGCGAGGCGGTTTATTACTAAAAAAGCCCCAAGCAATTAATGCAAGACCAGCAATAAGTTGACCATCTTCGTTACTAATCCGTTTGGAGGCTACAAGAAGTTCTGCGATACCTGCAACAGCTCCCAAAATAGTTGAAATAGTATCTAATTGGTATTGAGTTGGTTCTCTAAATCTTAGTTTCATTGTTCCTATGAGTGAGCTAAAATGATTAGTCTGTATCTTCAAATTCATTCTCGATCGTTTCAATGATGTTACAAGAAGGAATGTCTAATTTTTGTTCAATATTATCAATTCGGCATTCCAAAGTAATCGATCGAAGTCTATTTGTATCTTGCCAACGGCGGATTTTATAACCGATAGCAATCTGGTCATTCTCTTGTTTTTTAGTTAAGTCATAAGTGAATAAATCAATTCTATGAACTAACTTATCCTTGATTTGTCGAGAAGCGAGCCAGAAAATATAGGTTGAAACGATAGCTGTAACACCGATCGAACTAGCAATGTAATCAAGAGTTTCTTGTTTCATTTTTCCATAGATTACAGTTTATTGCCCGGAATAATAGTTGTTGTGAATACAAAATTTGTATCAGCAATATATCGCGGGTCTGCTGTAACTCTCCGCATAAAGTTTTCATGTCCTGAGATAGTTCTACCAACTAGACAGCCAGCGGACGCTGTGTGAATATCATTCACCGGATGTCCCCAACCGTGATGTTGATTGATGCCAAAATAACCTTCATCGATCGCATCTCCGGTTCGCATCATGTCCCGATTCCAATCCCGGTGCACTTTGACAAGTCCGACCTGGACAAGAGCTTCGTGAGGGTCAGAGTAGCCGTGGAGTCCGACTTGCCAAGCCCGATACTGTCCAAAGGCAATTCTGGCGGCTCCTTTGGGGTTCATGGGATTGTCAGTGTAGTAATACCCAGGTTCCGTCGTGGCTTCCCAAATACCTTCGATGACGGGTTGGAACTTGTCATTGAACGCAATAATTATCCTGACATCATTGAAGTAATTGGGTCGATCGTCATTTTCCGTTCCATCAGTGTTTGCCCCTTCTACATAGATTATGTTTTTCTCCGATCGACCTCGCGAAATTTCATAATTTTGCTGTTCCATATACTCAATAATTCTTTCGGCAAATGTTCTACTCATTTCACTTTCCTCCTCTTAGGTGTAATTAAATGTACTGTGTCAAACCCTTACACTGTTTGAGTGCTAGAGTGATAACTTCTTAAATTCATAGGGCAAAATCATGTTGGCTTCTTTCCACAATCCGACTCTTTTCCTATTTGCTGTCGCTGCACCCGCTATTATCGATCGCAACACTGTCGTTTCTCTCACGTTGTATATATGACGATTGAAAGGCAAGCGAGAAGCGGCTAAACCAGATTGAGCGAGTTTGACTTGGACATTGCTAGAGACAAGTAGATTGTCCAGGTAAACATCACAAACCCATCTTTGGTATTGATCTAGCTCATAGGGAATAGCAATTAGCGCTCGGTTTTGAAGCAGATTCCTTAGAGCTAATTTGGCTTTTTCTGCCCATTCCCAATGCTTAAGAATCAGCGGGTCAGTGCTAGTTTTACCGGGTTTCTGAGATTCTGGGGTATCAATCCATTGCGATCGACAGATGATAGATTGACTCTCCGTGCCTGTTGCAGAGATTAATTTTAAGTTGAAAGTATCTCCATCGTATACAAACCCTAATTCCGCTTTGTAGACACTTCCTTTAATTATTTCCATCTCACAAAACCCTAAAGCTTTATTTTAAACGAGCTGTAGGGCTTTTTGCCATCAGTAAATTCCGATCAATTTGTAGCTTGTAAGGTGTGTCAGCGCTATCGTTTTAGCAATTTACATATATGGGTTTAATCCATATTCTTTTAGCATTCTTCCATCGTTTACCTTCACCAGCCTCCAAAACTCTCCAGTGTCCGCGTCTCCAGTGTGCAATTGGTGATGGCTGAATTTTCTTTATTTCTGACTTTCCATTTTCTTCTTTTCCTTTTTCAAGAACTTCTTCAAGAGTTTCTAAAGAATCGGAGTGTGGAATAGAAAAACCTTTACCAAGCCAACGAGGAAATCGATCGACAGTTTTGGATTTGTGTAATTTTTCTCCAAATCCTTTAGGAGATGGTAAATCTTTTTTATCTATGTCGCTAACCAGAGAAGGAAGGAATTCAAGAGTCAACAGAATATTGATGACCAGATTCCTTAAACGTTTGATGAGAATTCTATCTTCAGGAGTAAGAGCATCAAGTCCAATATCAGAATTTTCGTCATAAATCAAAGTGTCTCCATTTTCTGACACAGCAGTGCCAGAAGTCCACACAGTTTCATGAGTATCTATTGTAGAATATTGAAAGTATAAAGGATAACTTAGTTTAAACGGATGAATCGAGATATCTCTCCAAGTCGCTGAATTCCATTCAGGATGATTGATATTGTTACAGCTAATGGTCAAGTAATCGATCGACGCTCCGTCGGGTGCATAAATAGCTCCTTTGGGTATGGCTAGCAAAAATGTAGGTAGTGAGGGTTGCCACCCGCACAGGATTCCTGGCTTATGGAGTGCATCTGTTTGGTCGAAAGCTTCAATTAACTCATGAGTTAAACAATACATCGGTGCTTTTTGGGCAAACCAGAGCGCGATTCGGTAGCTTTGGATAAACGCTGAGATGTCTAATGGTGAATATTCCAAATCACAGGTTGTTAATCCAACCGCAATTATTTGGCTCAGCACCTGCCAGCTTATGTATTCTGACGGCATTCGATAATTCACATCTTCTCTTATCCTTGCCAACAGCTCTTTGTTAAGTTTCTCAAACATCAGTAAAGTCTTGTTCCGATTCATCTGCGGTTGTAGTTTCACAAATTTAGTTTTGTTTGGCATAGCAGCACCTCTAACTTTGTGTTATATTATATTGTAATTTAAATTTTTTTGTCGGCATACAGTTACAACAGTTTGATAAAATTTTGTAATAAACTGTAAGAAAATGGAAAGATATTACAAACCGTTGTATAAGCCGAATCAGGTATTTTATGGAACAGGACAGACAGCCATAGTAACAGGCTGGACACTGAAAAGCACAGTAAAAAAGAAACTGAAAGAGGATGAGTATGGAGTGATGGCGTCCCGCCCCGCAAGCTACGGACAGCTTTACTCACCAACACGCGGTATCAACTTTTTAGTTAGAAACTTACTCGGTAATCCACTGCTCTGTTCCTATGAGAAAGACTTTCATAGCTGTAGGATAGAGTTCGGAAACACTACCCGGAGCGCGAAGCTCACTGGTGAACAGACAGAAAGAATGGTTACAAATGTCTAAGAACGTGACCAATTCGATCGTATTTGTTGGTTCGATCGTCGTAAATGCCAAAACCTCTCTGGGAATAGTCATTGCCGAGTGCCGAGATAACGCAATAGTGGCGGTAGTAAGGGAACAACTCTTCACCGAGAACAGGCTCGATATATTCTACTTCGTACAGCATTTTCGCTGTTAATTTTGCTAATTGTTCTTGGCTTTGTTCCAACAATCCGAAAGTATGTGGCATTTTTCAATTTAAGAAGGTTGCCACCCAACAGCGAAGCATTATTCAGAATCACGACCGTCAGGTTAGTTCACCAAATCAAAGGAAGGATGCAGATGTGAAACCTGCATCCGTAAAGAAAAGTCAAACTAAATCTAGAAAACTGGATGTTGTCTGAATCTTAACTCTGGTGGAAATTCGTTGATATCGGTATGGTCTTTAACCTTGACCGAGTAATTCGTCATTGCAACACCATCAATGTAGGGAGAACTATCGATCGGATTTGAGCCAAGCTGTTTAACACTGACTGGAACCCCAGCTAGTTCACATTGTTGAACGATCGAGCGCAACCAATCCAGATGACAGGGACGGGCATCGCTGCGTTTTTGGGCTGATTCTCCGCCACAAATAACCCAATTTACCATCGGTTTTCCAATTCGATGATCGCCTCGAAACTCGCAGGTCTGGCAGCCGACACAAATACCGAGATATTTTCGCAAATCGACCCGTTCTAATAATGGTTCACAGCTAATGAACCGGATGTGGGCTGCTGTATTTCTTACATCAAGGATGCGATCGGCTACTTCCTGGTTTTCGACACTGGTTCCAATCCAAAGATTCTTGAGCGGAAATTGCAGATTATCAAAGTATTCTCGAAGAAGTGGCAGCGGCCGCCATAGTCGTTTGGGAATTTTGTCTTCCTTCCAAAAATGTTTTGCTGCTTCGTAGAGACAATCGCTAGTGAGATTTTTGATGTAGTGCTTTATCGCTTTCGGTCGCTTGCTTAATATTTGAAATTGATGTTCGCTTGCGATCGACATTACTGCAAAAATTTGGTCAAGCTCATCTCGTTTGACATTATGATGTCCGGGGTCACTCATTGAAGGGAAAACTAGCTGAGGATTTTTCCATCCAAATGGTTTGAGTAATGCAGACGGAACAAAGACGATTGTACCGTCCCATTTAGCAGCTTCTTGATATTGGGGGAATTGTTGCAGTCTCGCTGATTGAGCCAGCATTTTTGCATAACATCTGTCGCAACCAGGACTAATTTGTTCGCAACCAACGATTGGATTCCACGTCTCATTCGTCCAGGAAATCTTAGTAGGCATAATTTTCTCCTTGATTAGTTGGTTTGACTGAATTAAAAAAAGCTGGGGATTTCTCCCCAACTTTCAGAATTATTTACCTTTGAGCTGCTTAGTCTCTGTTACTGGAACAGCAATGTCTGCAACTGGAGCTGTTGCACCGCCCAAACACATCTGCTGATTTTCAACTAAGCGAGGGTCGCTACAGTAATCAATCCCGGATTGTTTCATCTCATAAATCTGACGGACAACTTTCAGAGCTGCCTCGTCGAGAGCGCAGGAAGGAGGACGTAGGGTGGTTGCCACATAGTAAAATGGCCCATGTTTTCCCTCTGTGAGGGTCAATTGGAATCGGAAAATATTGGAGAAATAAGCTTCCGAAGCTTTGCTCCTCGCATATTCGTTGTGGTCGCCCTGCATCCCCTCCTCAACCCAGGAATTGAAAGCCGATCGACTGAACACTTCTATCAAACCCTTCATCCTGTCCTGAGACTGGCGATGAATCAAGAAAGTTGAGAGTTCACTGCATTTCTCATGGAAGAAGGTTTTCATCTCACCTGCGACTGGGATACCCCAGACTTCGGTAAATTGCTCATTGATGTAATGAGGTTCAAATGTCAGCGTTTTGCTATCGATCGCACACACCGCCATTTCTACAAAGTCGCCACGGGTTAAACCCGCTTTTTCTGCTTTACTGACATTCATGCCTTTGGTATCGCCTGTTACAAAACAACCGAAATCTTTACCGCAAGATGCGCGATATCGGCTAGCGATACCAGGAATTCTGAATGCAAATCCGTTCATCATTATTACGTTCATGATTTTAGTCCTGAGTAAGTGTTTGAGATGAGTTTCTGTTTCTGTTTTTGTTTTTGTTTCTGTTTTTACCAATGGTAAAAAAGAATCAAAACCTTAAAGCGAAGCACTACGATCGCTTTGAATCTATCTATTAACTTTACCGCAGTTTCCCATTGCTTTCCCATTGCTTTCAACACTGGCAAAGCAATGGGAAACTGTCAAGTTAAATGACTATTTGGTTCAATCTTTCATCTTGGCAGAAATCTATTGCAGAGTGGAGGATATCCTCAGCAGCTTCTAAAGCATACTTTTCGTTAACATTGACAGGATTGCGAGGAAAAGCGTTTACCATGAAGCCTTTCCCTACATCAGTCTTAAATGGAACAAAACCTAATTCATAAATGTTGCCAGGTTCGTAGCTTGCGGGCGCGGAGCGCATCGGTAGGAAATCACGCTTTACTGTGACGAAAGTTGAAAGCGTTCCCCCAGAATCATTAAGGACAAATCCCCATATTTCTGTTATTGGCAATCGAGCAAGTACCGAATCGATCGTCAAAGTTAGATGATTTATCTTTATGATTGCCATATTCAGCGAAGGAAATTCTTGACCTTCTAAAACAAAGTAACCTTTGACTCGATTTTCTTTGTAGCGGACAAATGGCTCTACCTGGAAACTGGATTCATTGATTCTGATTATTGTCATTGTACAAATACCTTAGAATTGAATTTTCGTCGAATCAATAACCTAAAGCGAAGCATTTTAATGAATACTATCGCTTTAGGTTTATTTTAGCGTTTTAGGTAGTGAACATAAACCGCTAACCCTGGCACTTTATGCTCCGTTTTCTTAATGGCGATCGCCCTTTGTTTCCGTAACGTTTCTAAGTACACAGAAGTGAGAAACGCTTCATGTTTTGCTTCTGCTTCTGTCAGCATTTCTTGCAAATCATTAATGTAAGCTTGGCTAGTTTTGATGGCGGTTGCATTCGATCGACACAGTTTCTCGTATTCGCGATTGATGTCTTCATCCAATCGGGTAACGCTAAGGTTTTTGTCATCGTACCGAGTTCGGAGCTGGACAACGATTTTGGCATTGTTATCGTTATAGACAACGTTTTTGCGAGAGTTTTCAGATTCCATAATCTCGAAAGCTTCGATAATCGCATCAGGTTCGATCGCATCTGATTCAACTTTTAATCTTTCAATTTGATTGCGAATTTCAGCAATCCGTTTCAAATGTGGTGTGGGAATCTGGGGAATATCCATGTTACAATTTTGTCGGTAAATACGGTGGATTCCGTGGACATAGAAACAGAATTGTGGTCTGTTTCTACTGTTTCTATGTCAACGGATTTTTTAACTGTTCTTGGCTACCAGTGACTACCAATCCAGTGCTGCTACGGCTGCTTGTTCAGGAGTGCCCTCAAAAGCATCTTCAAGTTGGGATAGTTGATGGTAAGTAGCAACTAATTCAGTAGCAGCTAACTCAGCATTATATTGAGCACCTTGTTCTTCACAAATAGGTTCCCTGTCGTACTCTTCCTCTGGAAAGAAGGAACCATCAAGCTCAGGTAAATGACGCTCAAAATGTTTAAAATCCCGATGGATAAACCATTCGGGCTGGAGTTCGATCGACTCAAGATGATTCTCAATCCATTTGAGGAAAGCAAACTTAACTTGCTCAGCCGTGAATGGTGCGGAATGTTGGCAATCAAGTGCTTGGAGTCGATCGACAATTTCATCCAGATTAATCAGTTTGCCGATCGCTTCTTCAAGAAGTCTGTCCGAAGCTTTCCAGGGAATCTGTGCATTGAACTCTACAGTTCTCGTATCTGGAATGTCGATGTGTGGTAAACTTGATGTGGAAGAAGTGGAAGATGGTAGAATCGACATAGTTGTTACTTCGATAAAGAATCAGTACCCCAAAGCGAAGCATTCACGAGGGGTACTTTTTGTGGGAATTTCTTCACTTGTTCAGAGTGAAGGTAAATTAATTCGGAAAACCGTAGCTTCAGCTTCAACGACGTTGTAAATATCGTTGCTCATGTGTTCAATTTTGGCTTTAAACCAACGCACAAACGCTAATTTGACATCGGAATCGTTGTCCACCTGACAGTCACAGATGCAGCGAAATTTAAGCGTTTCTACGATCGCATCAATATTGACTATCTTTTCAATTAGTAAAAGATAGTCGATGTCTTCTTCTGACCAAGTTTGCGGTGTCCTTGCTGAGTGGTTTTGCATTTAGAGACATAAACAAAAACAGAACACTCCCTTACAGCGAAGCATTATTTTGTTTTGTTTCTGTTGCTTATGTTGTGGCTGTAGGAGCTAGAGAAAAGCTTAAGAAGTCAGCTTATTCTCTAGCTAAAAAAGTAAAGATTACCACTCAATACGGCTTATCTGTGCCTCGGACATAAATCGACCGTCGCTAAACTCGTAAATCCAGCCAGTGGGAATTACGGGAGCTTCGTCTGGTATATAATGTCTAGAAATGATGTAGCCGTTGATGCTGTATTCTGGGAGTGGGATTGACCATTCGGCTCCAGTATTCCACTCAAGGGAGCGGTAATCTTGGATTTCAGTTTTTTCAATCAACATAAACAATTCTCGGTAAAGTAAACAACACTTCCTCATTGCGAAGCACCTTTACGAGAGACTTTGCTATTCAAATTCCCAGTAACAATAATGCTACCGGGAACAATGTTAATTCTGAATTTCTGTTACTGGGATTGAACCTGAGATTGAGCCTGAGCCAAAGAGTTTAACAGGTAAAGTAAACTGCCAGCACCAACCGCTGTGTAGGTAGTTGGAGTCAGATCGGACGATCGTTTGATGAGATAAATTCCGTCAGAAATTCGTTCGCAAGTTTCGATGTCGCCACGTTCAATGGCAGCATCGGCTAGCTTTTTGATTCGACCGTGGATGTGTTGGGTGATTTTCTTTTTTGATTTCATGTCGCTAAAAAAGGTTTAGTTGTTGATAGGCGGGTTCAATGATTACGAACTCGGATTTAGCTGGGATGTACTGATAAATGAGGAGATTGCGATCGCGTGCCATCTTGAAAGTTGTGGCAGTTCCGCCCCCAACGCCGTGAGGATCGCCGGAGAAAACTGCTAGGCAAATATCCGATCGTTTTACCATCCACTGATTGCGAGCTTGCATAACACCAGGGCTGTACTCGTCATAAAAGCATACTCGTTTAGTTGCCTGATCCAAAAGTTTCTTGTAATGGCTTTGTTGATGCGGTTTCCATAGCTTATGCTGATCAGCGCAAGGAATCACGGCTGTCCATTCGAGTTTACGCCGGACTAAAATCTCTGCTGCAATTTGGTCAGTGCCGAGTGCCATTCCACACAAGAATTTAGTCACACCTTGATTGATTGCCATTGTGATAAGTTTATCGATCGGAATGTTGTAATCAAACCAGCGATGACCCGTAATCATTGCTGTGTTGTACTCTTTTTCGTCAAATGGTTCAGAGAATTTGTACTGAATTTCACGATTCAGAGTTCGATTGACTCGCTGAAGTAACGCTGGAATTTTGCTTGCTGCCATGAGTTGTTACCTTGAAAAAGAATCAACAACTCACAGCGAAGCATTACTTTAGTTTATCTGAAACTATCCAATTAATACACTTAACAACGACATCACCATGACAATCTAATGGCTTGCAGTAACAAATAAGTTTGATTGTTTCTCCATTGTTAACTCTATGGGCGATCGAAAATAATTCCTTGTAAGTGTCATTGGGATTATTGTGACCCATCACTATTCTCTTCCATAGCCATTTTCTGTAAAGTGCTATTACTTCGGCTCGATTTCCGTCTACACCAATTTTGTAAGGATTAGCTAAAGGACTTGATTCTAGTCCGAGAGATTTATTGGCTCTACCAATATAGATTTTATTTTCACCAACAAAACCATGTTGTTTACCGTTCACTACTTCAATCATAAAAACCTCAAATTAGATAAAAAAGCTAATAGAATTGCTGAAGTTATCAGCAGTTCTATTAGCAGTGGCTAGTACACTTGGCGGAAGGTGAGGTTGAGTCTGCCGTGGTTTTTCAGCAAGTTAGAAGTTCCTGGGATTATCTTCTTTACTGCGTGAAAAGCTAGTCGGCTTTTGCCATGCAGGATCAGTGCGTCGCCCGATCGGAGGAGCAGATCCGTTGTTGGATCTTTCCTGTTGTTGCCACCGATGCTGAAGATGCAGTCGTCACCAAGCGAGATCGAAATTATGCAGGGCTTGAGGTTGTGCTCTGTGTTGTCTTGGTGCAAGCCTAGTCTGCTTTTGGTGCTGGCAGCGTAGAAGTTGATCAGGCAGGTTTCGGGCTGGTAGTCAGGCTCGTCTACTAGGATGGCTAGTTTTCGAGCAATCTCGGTTAATTCAGCAGGCATTGCAGCAAAGGGCTTGTTGCTTTCAGGGTTTAGCTTAGAGTAGCGATAGCCTTTGCGATCCGAGATCCAGCCTACTTGTCCGCAGCTAGTTTGGCTGCAATTGTAGCGAGCGCCGTTGGGCATTGTAGGAGTAGTCATCCCACCGTTAATGGCGGCTATGTTTCGAGCAAGTTCAAGGAGTTCTTCCTGTTGGGCGATCGTGAAGTAGTTCTGGAGATGCAGCATTAGTATGAAAAGAATTAGGTCGGCTCTCTATCGCGAAGCGCACCTCACCAATAACTTCCTGGTGCTTTCTGTGTTTACGAAAAGAGTTGGCGGCTTTAAAAAAAAATCCCTAGCTGATGCTAAGGATTTTCTTTTACTTTATTTGCAATCCTTATCAGTTCGGATTACTACTTCGCCAAGATTGCCAGCAGCTCCGCCTCTAACTAAGCAAAATCGCTTTCTAGTCCAGGGGTGGCTAAAGGTTATAGTTCCATGCTGGCCGTAGCTACCACCAATTCCGCTGTTAGTTTCGCTACTCCAGCTAATCAAGGTTGCTCGATCGCTACCAGCTTTACCTGCAATTTTCGCATCAATACCTCTAAAAGTTGATTTGATGTTTATACCGCTGGGTAGTGGAACTTTAGCTCCGCAAATTCCACTTAAGCATTCAGAAATTGCTGGCTGATCACCTGTATAGATTGCTACACTTCGGATTTCGCCATAATTTATAATTGCATCGTATCTGCTTTGCTTGGCTGTTTGAATTAATTGTACATGGGCTGCTGTTACTTTTGCATACCCAATCAATGCTGTTCCACCCAAAAGTGAAATTGCTGCTAATTCACCAGCAATTACGATCGATACCAAAGTTTCAGTTAAATTAGCCATGAGAGCTACCTAAATAAGGGTTAATGAGTTGCAAATTTACAACTCACTCTCTTATCGCGAAGCGCCCTCACCAACAAACTTCTATTGCTCTTTCTCTTAATTTCCAGGCCCCAATATCCATTACAGATACTGAGGCTTTTTCTTTATTTTTCGATCGTCACTGACTATTAAAATTCATCAGTTCTATTGCTGTATTCTTTCTTGTTGACATAATACTCCGATCGAATTTGCAACAATTCTTCAGGGGAATATCCAAGGTTACTAACGAACTTATGAATTTCTGGCAGTAGCATTGAATGGATTTTGTACTCTAGCCATTCAACTTTGAAAATCTCGTACAAATCTAAGCCTTTGAGATCGGTATCATTTTCAGATTTGAACTGTGACCAAGCCATGATACGAATAGCATCTCGCAAGTTAGCAGCTTCTTTCTCTGATTTGGTCAAGATATTGATAGCCATGATAAACCTCTAGGTAAAGTACACAAAATCTAACTCAATCCCTAATAGCGAAGCCATACAAAACGGTTAACTTTTTGGTTGCTTCTTCCTTTAGTAAATTTTATCATTTGATCGGGAAATCAATGCTCGATCGATTGATAAATTGATGACAAATTGATGATAGAAAGTACAAACTCTCTATCATCAATTTAAGCTAAGTCACGCTAGAACGGTTCACTATCGTAGTCTGGTTCCGAAAAAGTATTATTGATATTAGCATTGGCATTACCAACATTGCTATTACCATTTGATGTTCTATTAGATTTGGTAGTTTTCTTGGCATAGTAACTCGATCGAATACCCAGCAATTCTGCCTCGGAAAACTCTAGATTTTTGGCAAAAGCGAGAAGATCCTCATAACCTTTATCATGAATATCTTCGGCTTGCCATTCCTTGTCAAAGACAGCATAACCACCATATTCGAGATTCTTGAGTGCTTCTTTGTTAGTAGCTTTGTATTCTTCCCAGGCAAGAATACGAAGCGCATCAAGCAACAAACTACGCTTTTTGGCAGTTTTGGAAAGAAAAGTAATAGCCATGATGAAATTCCTTTGGTGTAATGTACAGTGATTTTGGAAATAAGCAGAAAGCCTATCTCATTTCCCTATCGCGAAGCGACCCTAACAGAAAAACTACTGTAGGTTCTTTCAATTGAATTGATTGTTGAAAGTAACAAAGGCTGGATAGAATGTGTTTCTATCCAGCCTTTATCTACCAATCGATCGGCTCTACCATTTGCGAGTGGTAGCCTTTGCTCTGGTTCAGAGTCCAGAGTACGAGGGAGAAGCGCTCAGGGGTCAGGATTCGTGGGACTGAGTGAGTAAGCTTGCAGTTAAATTCGCAGATATCGCCATCATTGAGTTTATGAAGTTTGCCATCGATCGCAAATTCAGCTTCGCCAAGGTTTATGCTTACTGCTTTGGGCATTGCGTAGCCGTGATCTTTGTGAGGTCGGATTAAGCCGCTGCTGCCTCCTCTCAAAGAGCCGTGGTAGGTGAGTAAGCCTATGTTGCTGCCGGGGTAGATTCGTTGGCTAAAGTTGTAGAGTCGATCGTCAAAGTAAGCTGCTTTTACTTTGCCGTTGCCTAGATGTACTTCGTTGAAAAGCCAAAGCTCTAATCGCCGAGTGGTCAGCGTCGAGTGGCTAGTCTTCATTAGCTCTACTAAGCTACGACAATAATCGCGAAAAAGCTCAAGGTTAGGGATCTGTTTCTTTAATCGTTTCATGCTAGTTACCAGTAAGGATCATTTCCTTATCGCGAAGCCCTCGCCGATAACTCCCGCTCTGGTTCTTCTCTTTCTATCGACTCTGAAACATACTGAGGATGGAAAGCGAAACTCTCCATCATCCATCTAGGTTAATCGTTAATCATCAACAAAAGTTTCTGATGGATAAGGTTGAGCTAACGAATAATAACATTCTCTGATGGTTAACAGTTGTTCAACAGAGAAACCTCTTTCGATTGCTAGTTCTGTGAGTTCACTCAAATCCATCAATCGAATCTTACTGCGTGTCCAGCGAGTGTAGAAATTGGTGTAACGTTGGTCTAATTTTCCTTGGAGTAGGAGATGACTTTCAAAGACTTGCCATGCCAGCACACGGAAGGCATCACGTAGGCGTAGAGTTGTCTGTTCTGTTTCTGAATC
Organism: Microcoleus sp. B5-D4; assembly: GCF_036705145.1. Lineage (NCBI taxonomy): Bacteria > Bacillati > Cyanobacteriota > Cyanophyceae > Oscillatoriales > Microcoleaceae > Microcoleus > Microcoleus sp. B5-D4. Next base: position 38,239 of record NZ_JAUBTV010000012.1, read on the forward strand.
AATCTGAATCATGGTAGTAGTAGAGTAAGTTAGTTTTCTGTTTCTGTTGGCATTTCTGTTAGTGATTGACTATGGACTAAAGCTTGGATATTAAAGCCTTTCTCCATGAGATACCAAACAGTCTGATAGTAATCCATTGAATGAATCTGATGAATTGGCCAACGTTGATTAAACTCGGCTTCACTCATCTTGCCTTCGTAATGTTGCCAAGCCAAGGATTTGAAAGCCAACTTTAGCTTTTTAGTGATTTCCGATTTCTCACGTTCGGATTCAAAAACTTGTCGTTCCCGTTCTTCACGTTCAGTTAGAGACATCTTTGTTAATCCTGTTGTGGGAAAAGTTCATTGAAAAGTTTGAACAGACTTTCTTTGTTTTCGATCGATACCTTCAGTGCGTAAGGAAACAGCGGATCATTTTCGGTAACAAACTTAGATTTGTTAGGGAAATTAGATGCGGGAAATGCTACTTGAAGAGAGGTTGCTCTAGGAGTAAGAATCAGTTGATATCTTTTATCCCGTTTGTATTTGTAGCCGACATATTGTTCTGTGTAGCATCGCACTAAATGACTATTCTTTACCAACCAAGTCTCTGCGATCGAAAACAAAGTTGTTCCACCATGAATTGTTTTGATGTCGCTAGAAATCAGTTGAGGCACACCGTCAATTACTTCAAATCGTTGAATCACATCGTACACTATTTTGTCAGTCATTTGAATTCCTTGTGTTAATGAACAGGATTGTGTAAGTTTCTCTTCATCTGTTTTCATGGATGAAAAGAAACTTACAGATAGCTAGAGATAGCTACCTTTTCTTACAGCGAATTACTTCAGCAACAAACTCAGGACTTAACCCACGGACTTTGATTTCAAATGGAAAAGCGCTAACACGTTTGGATTTTCTCGGTTCGGCTTCTTTCTTCAGTGTGTAACCGCCAACTGTAGCTACCAAGTTTAGATATGTAGTAGCCTCGGTTTTCGATCGAATCCCTATGTACGTGATAAACGATTCAAATCCTGAAGCAGCATCCGGCATTTCTTCCCAATTGAATTGATTATTGGTGGTGCCGACAATCGTGATTCGATCGCTCAATTTTACTACAACGTAACTGCCGTGCGGTGATGTTTCGATAACTTCACCTTCAATGCCTGCGAAATTGACCTTTTCCATGATTCAGTTTCTCACTAAATAAATAACTCAACACTTCAAAGCGAAGCAAAACAGTAACAACCTTAGAAACAGTTTCTTGATTTTGTTTCCTTGATTGCTAGTGTTTTGGATTCTCTGTCTGTTGTTGTAGCAAGAACAGGATATAGAACAAACGACTTGAAACGGGCTTGATGTTGAATTCTGTGCTGATTACCGATCCAATTAAACACCTTTTTGATATACTTAATCCGAAGATGTTGAAGATTGATGGAACCTTGCGAATATTCTTGCCACAATCCTTGCTGTTGAAGGTGCAGACACAAATAGAAAGCGTAATCTGGTAAAACTAAAACTGGACATTTGATGCCTGTGAGGTAAGGCTGAAATTCCTTAACTGGTTCCCCTAACTTATGTGTGCTACCTTTATTTATCAGCCAGAAATCCGCTTCGGGGAAATTGTTTTTCACAATCCAGTCAAACAGTGATACGTTTTCCATTTCGTTTTGGGAATAACATCCCTTCCCCAAAACGAAGTATTTTTATCTCTCTTTCTTCAATTTAACTCTCACATCTATAGCCTATGGGTACCTATATGTACCTGTACATAACGCACATGAGCATCACATAAGAAAAGCCAGAAACAGAAACGGGAGATGTTTCTATTTCTGACTTAAAAGTTAGATGGCGCTATAGATTTCCCAGGACAGAAGTTTTTCTGTAGTTCCTTGTTCAGTTTCAACAATATACTCAAAATACTGAGCAATGGTTACTGAAAGTACGATCGATTTAACTGTAACTACCCCGCAAACTGTCACATAACGGCTACCGACATGGATGCGGTCGCGGTTGACACATAACGGGAGTTCGCAAGAGAAATGATATTCCTTCCTACCATCTACGAAAACATAGACACCGCCTCGCCAAACCAAATTCTGGCTAACCGACAAATCAAACTGAGACTGGTCAGGGCGGGAAATCTGTGCAACTATCTTCTTACCTGTTGGTGTAACGGTAATTAAACTCATATCAAAACTCCCTGTGGCAGAATGTGGGCATAACTCACGTCCTTACCGCAAAGCGTTTTTTGTTACCGTTTCTGTTACGCTCCCTGTTTTGTTTCTGTTACTGCTTTTGTTTCTGAGGGTTGAGAGTTTTTCCAGGGTGCAAAGATTTCGGTATCCTGGAAAAGCTCTTGAGGACTGATGGTAGAGTTAGGACGTTTGAGGATGCCTTTATCTCGATAAACTTGTTGCTCATCCAAAACATACGCAACAAGTTCGCTACAAATCCATTTATCAGGGTTATCAAGCAGGTTGCCTAACAGTTCCTCAAACTTTCCGGTGAGCAGTCGATCAAGCACTCGACCAGGAAAACTGCCTGAAAGTGCTTGGGTTAAGATGGCTCCAAAATCGTACTTTTTGCCGACTTCGAGACTGGCTTTGTGTGCGATCGCATTACCTACCGCATCGTTGAAAAGTATGGGTTTGCGGAAGAAGATTTGACAGTTAGGGTCATTGAAGTATTTGCTTAAGGTGCAAACTTTGACTGTGTTATTTATCTTGTCTGCTTCTATACATTCATCCTCATCGGTGACAATCAGAGTATGAGTTGTGTGGATATCACTGATGGTATCCCAACCTGTAAAATAAGCGATACCGATCGATGTTAAATCCGTTCCTTTGTTGAGAAATCCTATGTACCCAGTTTTATAATTTACTTCATAATCTGGGGCTAACTCTGTTACTTTAATTGCGGGTTTGTCAGCAGATTTCGTTGTAAACATGAAGGCTATACTCTAACTAAGTTAGTTAAAGTATAGCAGTTTTTAACTGTTGATTATGTTCCCTATCTTCTACTCACATCGTAAGGAAAAGGCTGATTAGATTAATTTGAATTCAGACATAATTCTCCTTGATATTACGTTAAGGTTTGATGTTGCGGTATAATAGCGATGACAGCTTCTTACCTCCATATTTAATTCTGGTATCGCTGACAACCCTCGGCTTCTTACCAGGAAAGAAATTAATCAATTTCCTGGTACAGCCGAAATTCTAATTTAGAATCTGATTTGCCACATAATCAACGCATCTGGCGATAAGTTCAGCATGGGAACGATCGGAAATATAAATCAGCTTTAGCCGACCGTTATCTCGGTAAGCATGAGCTAATTCCATAATCGTAGACGTAAGCCGGGGCGTAGCCATCGAAAGATATCTGAATCAGGGACTAAATTAGGCTCATAGAAACCTTTTAATCTGACCTTGAAATATCTGGGTAAATGCTTGTGAATTTGTTCCTATAGCAGTTGCCGATATTCCTCAACAGAAAACTTGCCTCGCCAAAGCGGAGAATTGTCTAGTTGGTCATACTGATCGGTTAGACCTTCACTGACATTGAAAACTTCACGGTCAATATCGATCGCAAACTTAACTTTTTCAGTCGTGAATTTGTCGAAATCAAACTTTTCTACGGCAATAGTCATAATAGTTACAAGTGACAAGTCACTTCCTTACCGCGAAGCGACCCTCACCCGCAACTTCAACTACCTCCTATTCTGATGATTTTAGTTTTGTTTCCAGTTCGATGGCGCGTTCGCGCCCCGCAAGCTACGATATTGTCTTTGGTTCCGCGACTGATGCCGTCCCAGAGGGCTAAACCGTAATCGCAAACTGCACACATTGCTTTGTCCCGATCTACATAACTGCCTGGAACTCCAACCGTCTGAAATCCAGTAACGTTTCTTGGTTTCCCGTTTCCCGACCAGAGAGCGAAATAGACCTGAACATTTAGATAATTGCTGTTGCGGAGATATTCTTGAACTAGCTTATCAACTCCTGACGCATCACCTAGAATTATGGAAAACTTAAGCTCCATTATGCGGTTGAGAGATGCCACTCCAGGGCCGATATCTTTGATTAAGCGACTGCCAGAAATCATTACAATTTTAGTCATACTTTTGCCTCAAAACTACTTCCCAAACACGAAGTGAAAATGATAAAATTAAAATAAAGTCACTAATATAAAACTGAAATGCGTTGATTTGTATGCAAGCGATTAGTTTATTTTCAGGAATTGGAGGATTTGAACTAGCAGCACAATTAGTCTTTGGCGATGGATATCAAACATTTCAATTTGTCGAAATTAATCCTTATGCTCAAAAAGTCCTCCAATCCCACTTCCCTAATATCCCCATCTGGTCAGATATCAAAACGTATCATCCACCCAAACTCAGACAACTCGGCTTTCCTACGATCGTCATTGGCGGTTTTCCTTGCACAAATACATCAAACGCAGGAAAGAAACAAGGATTGGGAGGCACTGAATCAAAATTGTGGTGGGAAATGTACAGAGTCATCGTTGAAGCCCAGCCAGATTTTGTCATTATTGAAAACCCAAAAGGAGTCATTTATAGAGGCTTGCGAACAATCTTGGGAGCCTTGCAAATGGCTGGATTTGACACAGAAGTTGAAATCGTCAGCGCGTCGGAGTGCGGTGCGCCTCACGAGAGACAAAGAGTATTTGTCATTGCCTACCCCAACGACTTTGGCCTCCAGCAGCGGGAAGGGTGGACGCGCTGGTTTGAACAAATTGGAAAGCACATTACGATCGCAAGGTCGTTTACCCATTACCCAGAAACTGAACCCAGAGCTGTGTCTTTGGATGATGGCGTTTCCGACTACTTGGCTGGAGTGCATTACGAAAACTGGTGGCGTTACAATCCCCCGCCAACCAACCCAGGAGTAGAACCGCGAACCCCTGGACGAGCAGAAGCCGTGAGTCTTGTCGGTAGGTCGATCGTTCCAATTCAAGCTGCTGTTCCTCTCATGCGTCTTCAGTTTCTGGCTTCTTTACTTTGCAACCAACATATTCGGAGATAAAACTAATGGGTAAAAACAAGAGAAAGATGAATCCGAAAGACCGACTGTTTCTGGAGATGAGCTATGGTCGGACACTCAATCTACAGTGTGTCATTGACAAATCATATCATAGTGATGGTCATGGCGTTTATCTACAAATAGATAGAGGAAAGCAAAAGCAACATCGGCTAATCTCTGTTCATGCCAAAATCCTTGATGCGTGGAGAATTGCTTTGAATGGAAACTCGCTGTTAGAAAAGTCCCGTTTCAGTTACTCAAAAACTAACGATGAAATTACTCAAGAGTTTATCCATAATTTAGTCGAAACTTATGGTGATTATGAGTCTGATGATGCTCAGTACATACCAAAGGGTGATAAAGAGGTTCTTCTTCCGTGGCTGTTGTGTGGTGGGAAACCGGACGATGAGAATATCCCTGAAGGAATCACGATCGAAGTCATTAACCCGCCTGTGACCAAAAAGTGGAAGATTTATCATCGGGAATGCAGCCATCCTGATTATGCTAATGGGATGTATGCGATTGGCACTTCAGACACGGATGTTTTGCTGATTCCAGACACGGAAATGGTAGTGATTAGCAATGCCTACATCCTGGCTGCTTATGTGGCAGATTACTTGAATGATATCGATCACAGCGAGAGGTATTTAGCTCAGACAGAACTCGATCGACTTTATGCAGAGGCACAAAGCATTTTCTCGGTTTCTATCCAAAATGTTAATCTCAACTAATCACAAAGATAAAACCTGCTGAAATTCTTTGAGAACATATCTCAGAAACTTAGGATTTCGATTAAGAATTTCTAAGAACCTCTCAGGGAGACAAGTAAATCCTTGCCGAGTCAACTCCTCAACTAGAGAAAACACAGCATATCCAAAGTAAAAGAGTTTAGGGGCTATGTCACCTTCTGGCGTAAATCCTTCAGTCGATATGAACGAATTGGCTTTATTATCGAGATACTGAACCACATAGAGAGTCCCGCCAGCACTCAGTTCTAGGGATTCTCTTTTGTTTTCTTTCAGGTTTCCGTTGGGTCGAGAGAGTCTAAAGTCATAATACATTTCCCTAGTTAGATTCTTGATGTGTTCTAACTGTTGGGCTAGTCTTAGATTTTCGGCCTTTATCTGTAAATTCTGTATTAACAGTTCCGAGTTGTCGATCAATAATCCCGAATTAGCGACTGATAAACGTGCATATTCTCTCAATAAATCTGTGTATTCTGACATACTAATTTCGTAATTTATTTGCTATATTATACCAAATCATAAGTAACAACTGTTCAGAATAAACTGCTTCGCTAGGGGGTTTTGATGTCTATCTTTGTGAAAGTCTTATGGTTGCCGTACAAAATTCCACACAAACTCCAACAAAACCTGTAGTAAACATCCATTGCGATGGTGCTTGTTCAGGAAATCCAGGGCCCGGTGGCTGGGCTGCAATTCTCACAATTCCAGGTAAGCCAAATATAAAAGCAATTAGTGGTAAATCTGACACAACTACTACTAACAATCGCATGGAATTAACAGCAGCAATCGAAGGCTTAAAAGCTCTCAAGAAACCTTGCAAAGTTACACTGTTCTCGGATTCAACTTACGTCATTCATACAATGACAAAAAGTTGGAAGCGTAACGCAAACCAGGATTTGTGGGAAGAAATCGACAAGTTAGCAGAAGTTCATGAGGTAACATGGCTGTGGCTGTCGCGGAATTCAACTTCTGAGTTGAGTGAGTGCGATCGATTAGCCAAAGAACAAGTCATCAATTCACCTTAAAATCTCTCAAAAAGCATCTTTGGCAGTGCTTAATGTAGTGCTAAAGATGCTAAAATAGAGTCATTTGTAGTGGACAAAACCATGAGTCAATTTGATTATCTGCAACAACAACTGGCTAACAGTGTATGGGCAGGAAAGGAAATATTAAAAGTAGCGGATGTAGTGAATGAGGGGGTGGCGAGAGGAAAAGAGTGGTACTTTAGTCTGCCTCAAATCCAATTTATAATGAACACTCCAGTAATGGGAGGAATCAAAGGTTTACTAACGGCATCTCAAGATATAGGAGACACGGTACAGGATTGCTGCTTAGTATTTCTGGAAACGGTGAATGGAGTTAACCGTGCCTACAACAGCAAAGCATTCACGAACTTAGCAGGGAAAGGTCAGCAAGAATTATCAAGTCTCCTTCCGAGTACAAGACAGCGACTGATTTATGAAGCATCGGTGAGTGCGTACAACGAATCGCTGAATTTACCAGAGTTATCAGTAAAAATTGCAACGATCGAAGCTGAAATTCGAGCAATTCAATCAGGTGGACAACCAGCAGAAGAACAACTAAATACATGGAAAACTGAAGCAATTAGTAGAGTAGAGCAACTTAAAGCTGAGATTTTAGCAACGATCGAATCACTGACCGGGAATCCACGCCGGAACGCTCGCACACGTATCCGACGGGCCGAAGCGGGGCGCATCGCTATGACAACAGGCACAATTCCTAACATCATTGCTCACAATCCATACACCATCACCTCCCTCTACAATCACTCCATCAGTTCCATTTACCGTCATCCACCCGTGTTGAACACTGCATTAGTGCCGATCGCAGTGGGCGGTGCAGCTACGATTACAGGAGCAGTCGGTGTGCTTACCAGTATAGCAAGTTGGTTACTCAGTAGCTTTTTCTTGAAATCGTTCAATATTCCCGCAGTTTTGTTACCAGCTTTGACGAATACAGTGGTGTCGATCGTACTCAAATTATCAGGAAGTGCTGGCGGTGCTGAAGCAGTTCGTTATTTTGCAGCATCGGCTCTGAAAGCTGGAGCAAGTCTGTTACCTAAGATTTTCGGAGTGACAGGAATGCAAGCAAGCGGATGGGCATATCTGATGGCTTGGGCTTTGCCTATAATTGGAGCTGCCGTCATCATTACTACCGCCATGAGAAATCGAACTGATCTCGCAGAATTCCTTTATGTTTTTGCTGATATTGGGAATGCAGAACCAAGAAAATTTAACTTGTCCGTAGCTCATATGTATGACACGAATCAAGTTGAAATTCTTGAACAGTTAAAAACCTTAGCAAAATCATTGATAGAAAGAGCTGTTGTGCCGATCGAAAGTATCATTGGAGTCGGCTTAAACAGCAAAAGAGAATATATCATTGCCTATGATTTGATGCTCCCAGATAATCCAGTCCTGATTCCTAAAGACGACATTCAAGCTAGGTTAGGGACGGATAAAGCTGCTAGAATAACATCAGGAAAATTCTTTTTTACTGATTGATATGCCGACGGATTACCAATTACAATATTCTTGGGTAGACGAAAGCCTAGGTCAAATTGAAACGATCGCCGTTTGGTCAGTTTGGGATTGTGTTACCAAACAATGGTCAAATGCTCCTAAAGTGACTCTTAGAAATACTCTCCTTTCTGGCTGGCATCAAGATGCTGGTCGAGAGCGTTTCTGCATTGGAGAAGTCCCCGAAGATACCAAAGATGCCTCTCTTTTAAACCCTTTTGTAGCTAATAAGAACGATCGATACACCTTAGACTTAGCCAGCAACTCTCGCAACCACGGACGCTTTACTTTTAATCTGGCTCCAATCGGTTCTAACTATTATGGAACCAAAGGAACCGAACAATGGAAACGCATAATTTACGGTAGCATTATGCACACCGGATGCAAACTATTAGTCGGTCGCGAGTTCAGTTTTATTATTGTTGATGACACCAAAAAAGATGAGAATGGAAACCCCCAAGATGACCCCACAAATGGAAGACACTGGAATAGCGGAGATAGTCATGGCAAAGCTTCCAAGGAATTTATGCGAATACTTGGAACAGGTGATGTTCACTTGCCAAATGACGAAGGAATTCCCCTTCAGTTTCGGATTGCATCGTTTAAGAAATGGGTAGCAAAGGGGACGATCGCCTACAATCCAGAACTAGACGACTCTGGCTATGATTTAGTCATTCCTTGGAGTTCTCTAAAAGGTAATAAACCAGCCCTCGGAAACTACAAAGAGAAACTGTTGTGCGGACTGGTCTTTGAAGCCGAGCAGCGCACTGCCAAAGCAGGTTGGATGCTATTCCAATGGTTCAAATTTGAAACTCTGGAACAAGACAAAATTATTAGCCGACTCCGAGCCAAATGTGAAAAGCTAGTAGCAGCAACTAACTCAATTCAAGCTCTCGCTAAAGAGTTAAGAATCCATCAGTTTGAAGCAGAACAGGAGCGCGAACAGGGGGAAAGCATTCAGTCAGAGGCAGAGTATGTAAACACAGCAATGGAGATAATTAAATATGACATAAAAGGTAGACTATTGTTGCATCCATATATCACAGGGAAAGTAGCAGAAAGACTGCGAGCAGTTTGGTTGAATTTAGCAAAGGCTGCGGGGGTTCGTTTCTGGTCACTGATGTCGCAACCGGATGAATATTTCCAAAAATATGAAAGTACCAGTAACGGAAAAACTACTTTTACAGAGAAAGTTTTCTGTGCACCTGGGATGGCTCCTGGCGAGTACATCGTATTTTGCAACCCCATGAGGCATTGGGGCGATTGCCAACTCTGGATTAATCGCCATGAGGGAACCTATGCCACAGGTTCAGGATTGATGGCAGCATCGACCAAACTCATGCTGAATTTGGGGAGAGATTTTGACGGCGATTTTGTTCAACTGATTCGATCGAAAGAATATCCCGCACTCCGAGATGCGATCGCCAACTTTGACAAACCGCCCGAAGTCGAAAAACTTCCCAAAATGGCACTGCCGGGAACTTTGCAACAGGTAGCCATCAATTCGATGAATGACAGCACCGGGATTGTGGCTTCACTTCTCGGTCGCGCCAGAGGTGCAGGTGCTGAAAATATCGTTCTCAATATCCCACCAGGAGGAATGCAAACCGAGCCAAAAGAAATGGCAATTATCAATTTCCTGAGCCAGGAATTGCAGATCGCCGTAGACTCGCTGAAGTCGGCATATCCTAACAATGACAAGGGTTTACAGGCAGTTACCGATTATCTCAACAGTCTGGGAGATGCAGGTAAAATTCCGTGGCTCAAAGACTTTAAAGAAAAGGATGTTTACCTAAGCCGACCCTGTGCCGTTGCCGATGATGCGATCGATACCATCTCTCGACTCGTCAAAGTTGTCAATTCATACTGGCGACCAGCTCAGCTAGAAACTAATATTGATATCAACTCTTTTGAGAATGCACTTTTTGTGGGAGTTGAAGTTACCAAAGAACAGCTCGATTTTGCATTTGAACAGCGCAAAGGATATGCAAGAGAAATGCAAGGTGCGATCGCCTGGAAAGAGCAAAATGATGGCGATACTACCAAAATCCGCGAGGTTTCTGCCAAATATCAAGCTCTCAAAGAGTCAGCACTTGAACAATTTGCCGATGCTAACGGTCAGCCCTACACCGATAAATCCTGGGCTGCTGCTTACTGGCGCGCTGTTCATACCGGAGCCGGAGAGCTGAGCACCGGAGCGCTGGTGTTTAACCTATTTAGAGAAGAAATCGTGACTGAATTGCAAGAAAACCCTGATACCTTGTCGTATTTCAACGTCTTTAACGTTCACAAACAAGAACCCAATGTCTGGAGCCGAGGTGAATGGACTGGACAAAATGTACTCATCCGCATTGTTCAGCGGATGAAACCTGCTGTGGGTCAGCAAGCCGCACGGATGGAATTAGCGATCGATATGCGCTTTCCCGAAAGTACCAAAAATATCGGTTACTTCCCCCTTGGATGGGTTGGCGAAAAATATCGAAGTAAAGTTGCGATCGGTGAAACTCGTGAAATGCGGATTTACACAGATGGCAAATACATGGATGAAGCGGGTAGAACTATTACCAAAACCGCTCGTTTATTCAATCAATCCATGACTCAAGAACAGATTGATTTCTTAAATGGCAAAATGCCCGCAGGTCTTTATAGCCCGGAAGATTTTGGTTTGCCACCTAATTAATTATGAGTGGTATTTACGACAAGTGGTAAATACTACCAATTTCATGCCCATTTCATGCGTAAAAATGAGTAATAATTTGTCTGATTTATTGTGCTTTTAAAATAATTAAGGCATAATCAAATCAAGCATTTATCTCAATCCCAATTTTGAATTATGACTTCAGTTGTTGAAAATGTCCCATTTGGAGAAGTTATCTCCAGTGTCGTAGCTTCTCTCGAAAGCGGAAAGGATATCAAAATCGAAGGGTTTGGCACTTTCTCATTGATTGAAAAACCAGAACGGGAAGGACGAAACCCCAGAACAGGTCAACTAACCACTTACAAGCCTACTCGCCGACCGAAAATCAAGTTTGACAAGAAGTTCCTTGAAAGGGTTTATGCCAGTGCAATTGCTTCTGAAACTTCGACTGAAACTTCGACTGAAACAACTTCAGTAACACCTCCTGTAGCAACCCCTGTACTGACTCCAGCTCCCACAGCAGCTCCCACAGCAGCTCCGGTAGCAGCTCCCGCAGCAACTATCACAGCAGCTCCGGTAGCTCCTGTTTTGCCTCCTCCAATTCCAGCGGAATTGCTTACTCCTTCGGCACCACCAATTATCTGGCAAATCAAAGCCCCAGATGGTAGCTTTATCGAAGTTCCCAGCAATGAACTGTCTAATTGGGGAGTTGGTGCAAATACTCCAATTTACTCCGTTGCTACTGGCTGGAAACTAGCAGGCAGCATTCCTGAACTCGTAGGGCTGGTTCAATAATAGTAGTTTTCGTTAAACTATATTGGCGACGAACTGCACAAAAAAACCTGAGTGACTGCACCCGTTCTCAGGTTTTTTTCATGTTTCTTGTTTCTAACAATTTCTAACAATTGCTAAGAATCTTTAAACAAAAGCAGAAAAAACGGGATGTCTCAAAGCACCCGTAGCAGTAATCCCAAGATGGATGACCTCGACTATTCTGCCCATATAATTAGCTTGGTTAGCCCAGATAGTCGATCGCTCAGCATCCGTAAATCCAGTCCCGACTCTGGCTTTGACAATTCGGTCGTTGAGAGTGCCGCCAACTAATAGATTGCCCAACGACGCAGAATATTTCCCTGAACCTTTAGTAAACCCCGTAACTGGCAAACGGTCTTTCACAAAATTCTTGACTTTCAAAAGTGCGATCGATCGACCCTGAAAATAAACTGAGTTCGGATTCCTCAACATTATCCCTTCAGCCGATTGTCCCGAACTCTTGACAAAATCTGCTTCAGCTTGGATAACCAAAGGCTTATTTTCAATCAACTTCTGAGGAACGTAGCTAACTTTTCCCATTCCCGGAAAGATTTGCTGAACCTGGCTATATTCGTCTGCTGCTAGGATGTTCGGATATTGAGTAAAGCCGATCGCAAAGATGCGGAATTCCACCCTCTGTTTTGCTTCGACAACGGTTGCTGTAGTTTTGGTCGAGCGGACAGTTCCAGAAATTCTATCGAAAGGCTCTCCGGGAATGTACAGCTCACCGTCCAAAAATGACAAATTGTTGGCTAACCGGATGCTTTCACAGATTTGCTCAATTTCGGTCAATCCTGAATATCGAGTTAATCCCGATCGACTCCTCAATCCATTTGTCGGGTTTTCGTACAGACAGCGCACTCCATCCAGTTTGGGGCTACTGAGCCATTCAGCAACACCATAGTTTTTGGTGGGACTGTAAGTATTTGCTAATTGCAGTAACATCTTTGTTATTCCTCATTAAACAAATCGACCCAAAGCAGGGCTTCGGAGATTGCCTGTTGATGTCAAACCCATGTAAACTATTTGAACTTGTTTGCCGATATAAGAATCTCTGTTCATCCACAAATCCTGTTCCTCTTCATCGTTCAAACCATAAACACGGGAAACTTTATTAACTCCATCCACTGTTCTTTCAACTGACATATAACTGACGTAACCCACTATTAGATTTTGTGTAAATCCAACAACAGTAAAGATTCCGCTTGTTATGCCCTTGACTTTGAGAAGATTATCCGATCGAACTCCAGAATAAACTGAGTCCAGATTTCTGAGGATGATTCCTTCAGTTCCTCCAGAATTAAGAACGGTTGCTTCATCCAGAACGCCTAGAGGTGTGTTCCGAATTAGTTTTTGAGGAATCCGACTAATCATTCCTTGTGCCGGAATGATTTGTTGCATGAGATTCATCATCTGTTGGGCTGTTAGGGCGGGATTTGTTGCCGAACCAACAGCAGAAACTCGGAATTCAACAGCAAATTTTTCATCAAGTTCGTATGTAGATCGATCGCGAATTAATACCGTAAGTTCTGGGAAACTTTTACCAGGAATGAACAACTCACCGTCAATGAAAGACAAATTGTTAGCGTCACAGAGACTGCGACAGGCTAACTCAAGTCGATCGAGTCCTACAAATCGCGTAGTCAAAGTCTGGCTTCTTAATCCGCGTGAAATGCCGTCGCGTGTGTAAATACAACGAACTCCGTTGAGTTTAGGAGTGCTTAACCAAAATCCAACCATGTATTCTTTAGCTGGATTGTAAGTATTAGGAACTTCTGCAACAAAAGTCATGGTTTTTCTTAGTTAACTGCCATAATAAAATTGCTGACACATCGCACAGTTTCATTGACGATTTTGTCAAACATCAACGCTAAGTCTCGGTTGTTTGGTTGATATCTCATTAAACCCCATTGACCAGTAGCAGCAATTGTTAAGTCAGGCTTGAAAATCATTGCTGTAGAATGGAACCAGGTGTTAAAGACAGTAGCTGGCATATTTCCACAGATAATCATGCCGGAAATGTTGGCGTATTGGATAAGCACATCTACGTTAACTCGAACTAATTTGCCACAGGTTTGATAAGTTACGTTACCTGTAACATTCCACGATAAAGGCAAAGAAATTGGTGCTGACCAAACAATTCCGGCTGGCCCGGTGGCTCCCGTATCTCCTTTGGGGCCGATCAATCCAACAGCACCAGCAATGCCTTGAATTCCTTGAGGCCCAGTTGCGCCAGTTGCGCCGACATCACCTTTAGGGCCAGCAACACCCTGAGCACCAGTGGCACCAGTTGCACCAGTTGCACCGACATCACCTTTAGGGCCAGCAGAACCGATCGGGCCAGCTACTCCTGGAATTCCTTGCGCTCCAACATCACCTTTCGCTCCGATATCACCTTTTGGGCCCGGAATTCCTTGCGCTCCAGTTGCACCCACTGCACCAGTCACTCCAGTGTCTCCTTTAGTACCGGTAAGTCCGATCGCTCCAGTGGCTCCGACATCACCTTTAAGACCTTGAGGCCCTTGAATTCCACCGGGGCCGGGTGCGCCTTGAATTCCAGTTGCGCCAGTTAATCCGGTCTGACCTTGCGCTCCGGTATCTCCCTTTGCTCCGGGAAGTCCTTGGATACCTTGGTCGCCTTGTTTTGCTCCCAAAGTCCAGGCGAGAGACGGCGGTTGAGAGTTGATGTTTGGAGCATTGGCAATGTAGCTGCTGCCGTTGTGGGCGACAGAATCGAACATGGCGTAGTTTGTTGTTGCGTTCCAATTTCCACGCCAAATCAAACCGGGTCGCCCTTGTTCGCCTCGGATTCCTTGAGGCCCTTGAGCTCCTGTTGCACCTACCCCACCAGTAGCGCCAACGGGCCCAATTTCACCGACTGCACCGGGGATACCTTGTTCACCACGAGGGCCAGTAGCGCCAACTAAACCTTGCTCACCTCGATCGCCTTTTTCGCCTTGAATCCCTGGAGGCCCCACAAAACCTGGTTCACCGGGAACGCCTTTGGGGCCAGCAGCGCCGGGAATTCCTTGCACACCTTCAGGCCCTGGACTGCCCGGAGCGCCTGGTAAACCTCGTTCACCGGGGACGCCTTGAATGCCAGAATTTCCTTGAGGGCCGGTAAGTCCGATCGGGCCCGGTGCGCCCTGTAAACCCTGACTACCTTGAGCTCCAGGCTCGCCTTTTTCACCTGGTAAGCCTGCTGCACCAACAGCACCCGGAATTCCTTGAAGTCCTTGAGGCCCGGTGTCACCACGATCGCCTTTATCGCCTTTAGCACCGGGGATACCGGGGATTCCTGATTCACCGCGATCGCCTTTGTCACCAGCGGGGCCGGGGATACCGGGTAAACCATCAACACCCGGAACGCCTTGAATGCCAGGGATGCCTTGAGCACCAGGCATCCCTGGATTTCCTTGAACACCAGCAGGGCCAGTCGCGCCGTCCATACCGTTGACACCGGGAATGCCTTGGTCGCCACGATCGCCTTTATCACCTTTCGGGCCGGGTTCACCAGGAGGGCCAACAATGGCTGGTTCTGGGGGAATGAGAGCAACATCGCGAGTGGCGGTGGCAAGAACGCTGGTACCGAGCATGATGTCCGCTCGGAGAGTTCCATTTTGTGTGATGGGTGCCTCGAATGGAACCCAGGGACTTTCTTTGATAATTGCGCCATTCAAAGTGAATCGAACAAAACCGTTAGTTGGAATGTGTTGAACATCAGCAACTACGACTGTTTGCCCTGAGTAAAGAACAGGAGCGCGTAAGGCAATTGTAGGAACATTGACCTTGACTTCAAAATTGAGTTGAGCAGTCGATCGAACTGTAACAGGAGCTGTACCGCTGATGTCTTCAGCTTCAATGACATGAACACCTGCGGTATTAATTGGAATTGACATTCCAAATTGATAGATAGGTGCAGCAGTAGTGCCAACATTGGTGGCTGTGGTATCTGTACCAACAACTACACCATTCAGTTTGAAACGAACATCGGTATTGGTGTTGGTGGGAGTAACTGCTGTAACTGGGAGAGAATAGGGCAATCCTCCGACTTGAATACTGGGTTGAGTGGGAGCTGTGATTCTAATTGGCATTAGCTTAATCGCCTAAAATTTGATAGACAAACAATCCCTTTCTTGGCATCGGCATACCAAGAAAGAGATTATGGAAGCGAGACTGAACCTAGCTTTGAGAGAGAAGAATTTGGGTTTCGCGCTTAACAATCCCGCGTCTGGTGGGGAATCAGGTCTGAATCAAAAGAGTCTGAGCGATAATAACCTCAAGTTCCATTGACTCTCCGACAATCATCAGACTGGTGTAAGCGTCGGGAGTGGGACTAGCATCATCAGAAACCCGGATAACTTTGGGATTCTGTAACTGGCTGAAAACTTGGTAAAGTTCAGTCAGATATTCGATTGCTTCGATCGGCATCAAAATGCCAAAGACCGCTTCTGCCGGAACAGTTCCCTCCATCGTCAAACCTTGATTCTGGGTGACAGTCGCTAACTCAGTCAGCGCATTTCTAATCAAAGGCTGGAAGAGTTCATCAAGGGTTTGATTAGAAATTGTTCGATTTGCCGGAGCTTTGTAAGTAGGGGCTTCGGGATTGAGTGCCTTGATTGCAGCTCTCCGCATTGAAGCATCTCTGGCGAGGATAGCTACGTCATCAAATGGCTGCTTCCCTCTTTTAATTGCCAACAATGAGTCGCCTTCGGATTGAGGCCAGAAATTGTAATCGGCGATCGTTTGGCGCAGTAGTTTTGTGGCTAGTCCTGCTGTTAACACCATGTCACTTACTAACTAATAAATTATTTTTAGCTTATATCCCTTTTCTATTTTTGAGTTTATAGACTAAAAACTTGACTTTTATCCCCGTTTATTATAGAGATAAAAGCCAAAAGTGTTAATCGGATGCTGACCAATTAACTACAATAATAGAGACAGAATCTTTGGCGAAATTATTAGCTTTGAAGTTTTGCTGTAGAGTTGCAACTACTTGTTCTGCTTTTTCCTTACACTCAAAGAAGTAGGCTTGTTCAAAATCAGTAATCCATTCAGGATTTTCATAGTTAGCCAAGAACACAATACTACCATGTTCTGTAGCAGTACCCAGTGAATAATAAGCGTAACAGATAACAAATCTGTGCTGAACTAAAGAAGGTGAATCAGCATTAGCGTCGGAAACGGGGGAATTGAGCATAAAAAAACCAGTAGCGAACTGGTAAACCGCTGCTGTCAGGTAAGAACTTAGGAAACAAGAGGCTTGAAAGTGTGGATTCTTGCCCAATCGAAAGTATTTCCGATGTAACTGTCAAATAAATGACTGTCACCGCGAAACAAAACCTTGTTGGCTAGAAACCAATGACTTTCGCCAGTAGAATCTCGAACTAAGGTAAAGGAACCGGAATAGCAGGGGACGATTGGAAGTTCAATTGCACCAACCGCCCAACCGGGACACCAAACATTTCCATAGTGAAAGAAACAGTCTTTTGGTTCAGGAAACCAAGTAATGTGTTCTTGAGTAATTTTTAAGGTTTCCATAGAGTTACCAGACAATTGCACTGAAAGTATGAATCTTTGTCCAATCGAAACAATTCGCTGAGTAAGTATCGAGAAGGTGAGTTTGACGATGATTGCCGTCTCGAATGGCAACATTTTTAGTAGAAACCCAATGACAGCCACCTTCAGCATCACGAACCAAAGTCAGGCAACGGGAATAGCTAGTAGGGATAGGAAGCTCAATTTGACCGATCGCCCAGCCCGGACACCAATTAGAGGGATTGTACAAGAAGAAACAATCTTTGGGTTTCAGAAACAAATCAATGTGTTTCTCAGATGTTTTCTGTTTTTCCATCGTTTCTACCGTTTCTATCGTTTTTGTTTCTCTTCAATTCAATTTCTGCAACAGCTTGATTAAAGGCTTCATCGGTAGGTTATTCAATGATACCAATCAAACAAAACCATTTCTTGTTGAATAGTTCGTCCACCTCGGCAAATTGTTTTTTCTGCGCTATGGCATAAGTGCTGGGAGCCGCCATTGAGGAGTTGGTCGTAATAATAAACCAGTCGAGCGGGGGTGAGTTCGATGGGTTCTTTTCCACCAAACGGGCAGGTATGACACAGTTTTTCGGGTACATTGTAAGCACTTAAATCTCTTGCCATGTGTTTGAGGGTTAGTATGAGTTTTGACCTCCCAGTAGGATGAAAAGTCAGTGGTGAGTTAAACAGATTCTGCAATTTTATATGCTGCTAGATAGATGGCATCGGTACTTTGGGGGTGTTTGCCTTCTATCTGGTCGCTTATGGCTAGGGCTATTTTTATTCTTTGAGCTTCGGTTGGCGAAGGAAGCAGTTGGTTCTGAAAATAGTACCCCGCAGTTGAATCAAAGAATCTGTCGAGGTCAGTTTCATATTTCAGAAACTTTACTAATTCCTCTGGATTCATGAGTTTTCCGATTGAGTTTCCGAAAGTGGGGAACAAGTCGATCGTCCCGATATTGTGCATTCAACTGTTTCTGGGATTGATAAAGAATGATGAGGATAAATTCTCATAGTTAGGGAGTTAAAACATCATCACCCCAAAGCGAAGCATGATTTTCCTTGTTCATGGATTGTCAGCCCGTAAGCGCAAAAGGTAACGTAGCATTTCTTTATGAAGAGCTAAGAATCGATCGAATAGAAGGGCAAAGTGAATCCGACAGTTTCCGAACCGCCAAGAAATCTGTGACAGAATCTCAAGATTGTGGTGATATTTTCAACAACTGCTGTCATCAGTTTGGTATAATTGTGACACTATCAGTTCCATATTTGGAAACATTACTACTGAGAGCGTGGGGTTTGGCAGAATTTCCTTGAGCTAAACTTACAGCAGCGATCGTCCAACAATCTTTAAATCCGTGGCGCAACTCGAACTCTTCCCTGAATTCCAACCCAAATCCAGAGTCCCGAAATCTCCTCAGTTAACGATGAGTTGTGAGGCTCTGCATTCTTGGAAACAGCGCATCCTTGAACATCAACAATCTCAAGGTGCTGACCAACCGCGACAGGGAAGTCTATTCGATTTAGCGCCAAATCTCTGTAATGCTGATAGCATTGACCCGTTTACCTTGGAACTGCACAATCTCTCATTCTGTGAGAAACCGGATTGGGGCGATCGCACTTGCCTCTATTTTGTCATTGACAACGCGCTTCCCCTGCTGCTGTACGTAGGAGAAACGCACCGAACACCGAAACAGCGCTGGGCGAACCACTACTGCTACAACTACGCTGGCAATTACATCGAACTGCATCGGCGTTATTCCTTGGATGTGGCTGTGGGTATCGCATTTTGGTACGGAGCACCGAGTAATCGAAAGCAGCGGTTACAGTTAGAATCAGAGCTTATTTATAAGTGGAAGTCGCCTTTTAATAAGGAGTGCTGGCAGTGGTGGGGACAACCGTTCGGTAAGTAAAACTGCTGGAATTTGGTATTTTAAAGTTAGAAACCGTATAGCCATCCCCGAATAAAACATGGATCGATTTGAATTTCAGCTAACCATGCTGCAACAAGGAGCAGAGGAACTAGAGATAAAAATAGCTAACTTCAGTACAATTTTGCAGCAATTAAAAACTGCTGCAATTACTATTTGGGTAGCATTAATCGGTTGGGTGTTTGCCAGCAAAATAGATGCGTTAGTTCCGCTGGGATACGTTATAATTTTTGGTTTTTGGTTTTTAGAAGCTACATATTGGAGGGTACAATTTTATTATATGCTAAGAGCCGCTGCTGTTACGGAATTCTTGAATGACGAAAGCGCCTTAGATAAAAGTTTTAATGCCCGTTCGATACCAGAAGGTCTAGTTCACCCGCTCGGTTCTTTGAAAATATTTAAAATGCCTTCTTTAGGTCGAGCTATGTGCGCTCCATCACTGTATATTTTTTATACGTTTTTGTTGGCTGTTAATTCGATCGTTTGGTTGATAAGTTTTAAAACCGCTCTCTAAGTGGGCGAGTTCCGAACGTGCGATCGACCGAACAATATCTTTCCTCCCAACTAGCTAGAAGTAGACGCATCTCCATCGACCCATGAAAAAGTACCTCAACCTCGCCACCGCCATCCTCGCATCACTCAAGCCTAAATCCAAAATACCCATAATCGACACCTACGGTGAATCCACGCTTAACCAAGATGAGCAGCAAACCCTGATAGAATCCTTGTTTGCCAGTTTGATGGGCGTTGGGTACTTCGGCAAAGCTCACCTAATCTGGGACGATGGCAAAGACGGACAGCGGGAGATATTCACCGCATTGTTGAGAAACGAGCCAATCTTTCTGTATCGCCAAGGGGTGCGACCTACACCAACGGTTGAAGGATATGTTTGGCGACTCATTGGCGAACATCCGAGTTTGAGGGTGTATGAGTTGGTTGTGGAAGGTGAAGGAGATTGAGGACGATCGATGATTTTGATGAAAGAGTTATCAGTAAAGAATAAAGGGTATTTCAGGACAGCAAAACTTTTCACTTAGCTAGCTGTCCCTACTTCTCAAACAGACGGCTAGGCGACACTAATTGTTTGACCGTTAGTTAGACTGCTGAAGTCATAGGTTGTGCGACCAGCTATGAGTTCTTCAAACTCAGAAGTTTTCATAGTGCCATTACTACTTCTAAAACCCACCGTTGTCCCCAATATTTCAACGGTATAGTTGCCTGATGTTAATTCCAGTGAGTCTCGATCTTTTCCGCCATAGAAAGTAGCAGAACCAGAACCCCTGATATAGTCTGTACCTTTCCCTAAAAATATGTTGCCCAAGCTAGCAAACCCGCTATCAGTAATGATGGAGTCCGCGCCCTTACCAGTATTAATAATACCCTCGTTGGCGATAGTCCCGCCAAAGCGAAAATCAGTCCTAATGCCAGTGATTATATCGTTGCCATCGCCAGTATTGATGGTGCCGGTATTGGAGATGGCGACGCCGTAAGTGCTAGTGCCAGTGATTATATCGTTGCCATCCCCGGTATTGATGGTGGAGGAATTGGCAATGGCATCGCCCTGAGTTGAAATGCCAGTGATTGTGTCGTTACCCTCGCCGGTGTTGAGAAAAGAGGAGTAGAGAATCGTGCCAGAATACCCACCAGTGCCAGTGATTACGTCATCCCCTTCCCCAGTATCAATGATGGAACCATTGATGGAACCAAAACGTAAGCCCATGTATTCGCCAGTACCCGCGATTGTGTCGTTACCGTTGCCAGTCTTTATGACGATCGGGCTTTGCAAGTTGGGGTTGTTAGAGCCATGCTCAATTCCTACACTCAAAAAACCCTGGGCAATGCCCGTGATTATGTCATCACCACCACCTGTATCAATGGTGCCTCCTTCGTTGAAAATGCCATTACTATCACGATCACTCGACCTGTATCTTCCTTGGTAACGGATGCCGACGATTAAGTCGTTATCCTCACCCGTATTGAGTGTGCCCGTGTTGTGGATGCCGCTGACCGTATACTCGTAAGTATCAGGGATTAAATCGCCGTAGTCTGCCGCAGCAACGATTAAGCCGTTACCATCACTGGCATTAAACGTCCCGCTGTTGTAGAAACCGCTGATTCTTGTCGGAGTGCTGTTGATACTGTTCTCACTGTTACCAAGCGTTAAGTCCTTGCCAGTAAGAGTATTAGCGAAGCCATTATTAAGTATTTCTTCTTCCCCAGACACGCCGACGACCAAATCACCCTTTTCGGGAAAGGTTATACCTGAAAGTTCGATCGCCATAAGAAAACCTCGGAATTAAAATTAAAATCAAAACATATTATCTGTCACCATTATAGAGCAATGACCCGGACAGTTCTTATAGGTCAATGGCTTATTCTGTAAAACTTTGAACTACTGTGGATAATTAAATCAATGTCAGATCCACCCCGCTCGTTACATTTAATTAAACTTTATTTATGATCCTTACGCTGTAAAACTTGTAGTTTCGTTCCAAAAACTGTTTGGAGTATTGCAGTAGCATCGGCTCAAGGTGATGAAGTCGTGCAGTATGGTTGAGTAAGTATGAGGAAATTAGGGTGTTATTCTACTCTAATTGTTCCCAATTCTCCATCAACAAAGAGAACAATAGCCCCTTCGTTGTCACTAAGATTCAAGTTTGCCAAAAGCTTCTTATGGACACCATAGGAACCTGTTAGCTGTAGAGATTAGTGTTGCAGATCGCTACAGCTATTCCTACAAATACTGCAATGTTAAGCAGGCAACCCTAACCCCTTCAAAATCATGGGCAATAACTTGGTACACGCTTCTACAATGCTGGCAGTCTGGGGCAAACTGCTCAATGTTGCCTCAAACATCTTCCTCGCTTTCCGCGTCAGCCCTTCTTTTTTAGCAGGTTCCTCTGTTTGCTTAGCTTCTGCTAAAGCTTGCACCTGCTCTAATAAATCCGCTTTGTCAGGAGTTGATAGGTCGGAAGCATTTTCGATCGCTTGTTGGAGTTGTGTTAAAAGTTCTTTGAGGTTGGGTTCCGAAGGTTCCTCGGATTCTGGCAATTGAGCGAGCGTGTTAGTCACGTTGCCGCTAATCGTGCCCAGATTGACGACTCCATCACCGCCAACTAACCCGCTGATGTCGCCAATGCTGCCACCGCCTGAATGAATGTTGATTCCCTTATTCTGAGTCATTACTAATTCTCCTTTAATGATTTGAATTGTTTCTGCTTGAATCTTAGATTGATGCGTACCTGTCTGAATAAACTGCTCAATCGTATCCTTAAGTGTACGAATTTCAGCATCTCGTTCTGCCAATCTTAGCTGAACGGTAAGCGGCAGTTCTTTCTTAATTCGAGCGTAATCTCTAAAATACTGATGGCTTAACTCAGATTTGTCCGCCCCTGCTGCAGTTGTAAACCGGAGATTCAAGCCATTGTTGCCCCGCCGTTCGATCGCCACAAACCGCAGTTCTTGTTCTGGATGATTGGTGGATAAGTTTTTAAGTGCAATGGAGATAGCGCGGGGGTCAATATCCTGACTGTGGTACAAATCTAGAGTATCCACATAAGGTTTAATGAAATCAGCAAACTCCCCCAGAGCAAAGGTTTCTCCCCAGTTATCCGGTTTCCGCAATCGGTTGGGATTATCTTTGGTTTCCAGGCGCATGAATACATAGTCGCATTGCACGTCCTCTAGTTTGGTGCTACCTGTAATTCCCCAATCTTCGATACAAGCTCCTGTGAGAATTGCTCCCGTCATATCTGTACCGTCGAGTTGCGCTTGCTTCAGGATAGCTTTGGACAAATTCGCATTCTGCAAGTTAGCGTTGTTGAGGTTTGTTCCAATAAAACTGGCATCTTGTAGATTTGCGCCTTGTAGGTTCACCCCTTCCAAATTCAAGCCATCAAAGTTTTGAGACTGTCCGTCAAGCGTGACGACCAGTTGCCGAATTTGCGGATTGGCAAGGTAGGTATTGTCGAGACGAGCATACTCTAGTGCTTTTACTTTAGAGAAGCGAGTACGAGTAAGATCAGCCTTTCGTAAATCGCAAAACTTAAGCGTTGCACCAGTAAAGTCTGCATCAGTTAAATTGGCTTCCTTAAAGCAATTTCCTCCTTTTGTCACTATTGCTATTACTGCTTGCATCCTCCAGAGGAAGCCGGGACTGCAAGTGAGTGCTTTCCAGCTAAGATAGCAGGAAATTGCAATAGTTACAATTACGATCGGCATTACTTTGGTTATGGGTGCACTTATAATAGTTACTGCAAGCATTGGGAAAAATGTACTTACAGTAGCTATCACAGTAGAGGCTAGTGAAACTCTCAATAAAATTAGCGATAAAGTGGCTATCTCTATACTTATTGAAACTAACACTATGGCTCCAGACCCTAAAAAGAAAGGAACACTTACGTCAAGGCTATTCGTTGGGGAAGGCAGAGTGATCGATAATAATAGAAGTGGCAGTAAGGCTCCTATACCTATAATAGTTCCCAGAACAAAGTTTTTTCGTACACTACAAAATAATGTGATACTTAAAGAAAGTAAAACTGAAACCCCATAAGGTAATGAAGATTTCGTCAACAATCCCGTTGCTAGTAAGCTCCCTGCTCCTAGGAAACAACCAGCTAAGCTAGCTAACAGTAGTGTCGCACAAAGCAAAGAAACTTGCCAGCTCAGTTTAATTCCAAAATTAACCTTATGGAACTTTGATTTTTCAAGGTTTACTCTAGTAAAATCTATTCCTTGTAAAACAGCAAAATCAAAACAGGTTTCTGCCAACCCTACATCATGCGGTCGCTGCATTTCTTAAATAATGATAAGCTACTGAATTATCAGCCTACTTCACTACACCTTTTGTCACAGTCAGAATGACCGTTTCTCCAGCAATTAACTAGGCATACTAATTGAGGAATAGCGTCATCGGGGCGGTCTGGTGTATCAAATACTCCTGGTGGAATAATTCTTTTAATATTAATTCCTTCCGACGTACTTGAAGAGTCTACCACCTCAAACTGAAAATTTTTGATGGCATTATCTATTGGATTTAAGGAGTTATCTGAAGACTTGTCGAAAAGAGAATCAGATAATTGGGTCGTAGTTATTCTGAAGCTGATGAGTGATTTAATCCATTCTGTTGCAAGCTCTTTTTGCTCCTTAGAGAGATTGTCCCATCCCGGACATAAAATCTTTGTTGCCATACTGCTAGCTCCTCTAATTTTCATGGTAAAGAATAATAGGAGTAAATCAGATGCTTTATCAGCCCTGAAGTTACTGCACTCGCAACTGGTGAACGAACTTGACGAATTCCACTTTCTTTGAGGCTATCCGTCGTTCGCGCTACCTCGTCAAACGCCACCTGAACCATCGCATCATCGTGCTTCGACAAGTCTGGTAAAACTCCAGCATACATCCAAGCTAGACCAATTCTACTTACTTACTAGAGCTTGGTTGCCACATCAGGATGGTTTTAGAATTGCTAAAGCACTCAAATCTACAGACAGCGATGGTTTACACTTGTGTAAGATTATTCAGCCCGCCTTGATAGATTCGTTCGCCCCAACTCAACCAATCCTTAAAATCTCTAACTTGTCTTGTTTTCAGCTAATTAACAGCCACTATGACCGACTCGATCGTCACCCAACTCCAACAAACTTCCAAAAACTTACTCTTCCTCAGCGAAACCGATGCCCCCTTTGAGGTCATTCATTGGCAGACACAGGAACAGCTCACTCCAGCGAAACTTCTGCAACTCACCGAACATCCACCCGATGCTCCCGTAGAACTGCGGACGGTTGACGAATTCTTTGCGATCGCCACTCAAGAAGAAGATTGGCATGATGAAGAAGAAGAGGAAACGGTGAAGCGATTTCAGAATTTGGTGAGCATCCTCAAACAGAATCTATCGCAGTTGCAGGTTTACCGAGTTGGCAACGTTGAGATTGATGTCTACATCGTCGGGATGACGGACGGTGGCGAATTGGTGGGACTGTCAACGAAACTGGTCGAGACTTGATTGCAACAGACAGGGTGAACTATGATTGGTGATTAACGGTTGAGTTACATAGTAACCATAATTAGAGTCAGGAACGGAGGTTGTAATATGAGCACGATCGGCACAGTATTTAGTTGGCTTGCTTCTCTTTACTGTTTGTTTATAATAGGACTTTTATTATTCTTTTCTTACACAGAGGGCAAGCCATTCCAGATGGGTATTATAGCTTCCTTTTTTATGTTCCTAATTGTTTTTCCTCCCCTCTGGTCTTACCTCGATCGACAATATAATTTCAGGATTAACTGGCTAATCAAGTTTTTTCTATTCATCGCTTCTTACGGATTCCTAATGCTAAATATTAATGCAGTTGGTTAAAAGTCTCAAGCAAAAAAGTAAGCTTTATCCCTTTTTACTGACCATCAACTTTGCTCTCAATCACCTCCTGAATCTGTGGCGGGACATTAGATAAGAAATTCAGCCTTGTTTCCTTCTCAATTCTTGCCACAGAAACTCGAAAGCTTTTCCATCCTTTGCCTTTGACGCTGGCATCGTTGGGCATCATCACAGCGATCGTCCTAGTATTTGCGTCAATTCCCTGCATCCCCAATCCTGGTCTATCGAGAACCACGATAACTTTCCAATTTCTAGCCGGCACTGCAATCTTCTCCTTTCTGCCGATGCTGCCTTTCCTTCCCACGGGCCCCGCTACGATGTAAAGTTCCTTGCCCTGCTGCACCAACTCGCGACAATACTCTTCCAAGTCACCCCACACGCCTCTGTTAACTTCTGGCACTTGAGGCATCATATTGGTCATCAGGAATGTGCTGCTGTTATCGACTTCGGTGCGGGTGCGATCGGCACTTGGTGCAATGTGTCCTCTGTCGTAACCGCTTCCCATGTAATCGTTGGGGCGGACTTTGTACCAATCAGCGGGGAGGGAATCATCGGGGCGGAAGTTGTCTTGGCGATCGACTGCTCCAATCCAAGAGCGATTCAGTTGCCACGAAACCCAGTTGGCGGTCTTAGTTTTACTGTTGTAGCTCATCACGTACTGGGGCTTCACCATCAAGTAATTGTCGATGTTGGCAACACTGGGAGCTGCATTGCTGGGATTGCCCAGGAGTAAGTTGCGGTTGTTGATGGCTGAACTGATGGGTTCTCTGGTGCTTGGTTTGGGTTTTTGGCGATCGAGTTGAGGAAGTCGAGACGGTGGCGATGGCTCAGTCAAGTTGCAGCCACTAAGAATCCCTAACAAAATCAGAGCGATCGTCCGTTGCCACAATTTCTTCACTCTCAACTCCTCTTACATCTTCCATGCCAAGCTTATCAGTAGCCTGCCACTTAACAAAAAGAATACAGCATCGCTTGTCGTATCTTAAAATACGAAGCAAATGTTCTGTCGTATTTTAAGATACGACGAGGCAAACTTTCTGTCGTATCTTAAAATACGACTTTTCTAAGTGGAGTTATGGCAAAGCAGAAAATTATTATTGGGATTTTAGCCAATGCTGGCGGTGTTGGGAAAACAACGTTAGCAGTACATCTAGCTTACGAGATATCCAAACGGGGACTCAAAGTAGCTTTAATCGACCTCGACCCCCAACGAGCTTTAGATGTATTCTGTGGTTTACCGAACGCAGAAGTTGAAAATACAGTTGTCCGAGTATTTGACAAAGACTTCGACGGAAATTGGCCCTTGGTTTCGGCTTGGAACCATCCCGATATCGAAATCTGTCAAGGTCATCCCGCTACCGCACAGGTGGCAAGTGATTTGGTCATTCGGAGACGTGGTGAGTACGTGCTGGCCGATCGCTTCAAGAGCTATCCCCTACGCCACGATGTGGTCATCCTAGACTGCCCTGCCACCATTGGAATCATTTGCGAAAATGCAGTTGCGGCTGCCACCGGCATACTAATTCCCCTTCAGTTAGAGATGAAATCTGTCTCCGGCGTAGCTGACTTGACGCAGTGGTTGATTGGAATTGCTGACGACTTAAAGCTAGAACCACGCCCTCCAGTCTTAGGCTTAGTTCCCAGCTTATATGACAACAGTCGCGCCATTCACCGCCAGTACCTCCAGCAGTTACCTGAAGTCGCCGAACAACTGCGAGTAAAACTATACCCGCAGATTCGAGATTCCTCAGAATTCAAGAATGCAAGCGCTAACGGTCTGCCCTTACAAAAATACCGCCCAGCCCATCCCGCTTGCAAAGACTTCAGATTGATCGTTGACGACCTCGTTACGTTAGTGAAGAAAGGAAAACTTTAATGGGTAAACTGCCTAAAATAAACGAACGCTTTGCGGGTGCTTATCAAGCGACTGACCAAGCCGAACGGATTGCCCAATTACAAGCTGAAGTAGAGAGGCTGCGAGCTACACCATCTCCAGAGCTAGAGCAACAAATGGCAGCTTTGCGAGAGCAACTGAAAGCGCAGTCGGGTGAATTAGAAGTAGCGGTAGATTTAATTGACCCCAATCACTACCAACCTCGCCAGACAATTACACCGGAAAGCATTCAAACTTTGGCTCGGAGTTTGGCTCACGACGGGCAAATTACTCCACTGATCGTCATTCCTCAAGGTGAAAGATACTTGTTGTGGGACGGACAGCGCCGTTGGGAAGCGGCTAAACAGTTGGGTTGGAAAACAATGCGCGCTGTCACTGCCCCCATGCCTCAAGATTTACATCGCAAAGCGCTGTTGACGTTTATCCATCACGAAGACCTCAACCCCTTGGATAAGGCTGAGGCGATTATTCAGGAAATAGCTACCACTACCAGTCGTGAGGCTGAAGAGATTTCTACTGTACTCTCAACAGTGTTGCGGCGTTTGGAGCGTTCTTCCCAGGCTCATCAACTGACAGCCCTCGTGACGGCTGCGACAGAAGAACAGCAGCAAGGAGTGAAATCTTTAGGAGTGAGCGAAACGGAGGAAAAGTTGCTGTTAGCTTTGTTGGATTTGGCTTTAAATCCCGCTTCGGTGAAGGCTAACTTAATTCCTATGTTGTCCCTGCCAAAGGATTTGAAGGCAGCAATTCGAGAGCTAGGACTGAAAGGAGCGCACGCTTTAGCCTTGACGGTTTTATCTGCTAAGACTTTAAAGACTTCTGAGCGTCAGGCTACGAAGGAGAGGATGGAAGCCACTAACCAAGTGATTGAGCAAGATTTGACGGTAGCGAAGACTCGCGAGTTGGTAGGACAAATCAAGGCTAAATACCTAAAATCAGTCACTTCTGAGTCGAAAGAAGTCACAACATTGGTGCGGGGGGTTAAGAAGTTATCGAAAGTAGTGATGGTTTCGACTAGCGCGGAACAACTTACGGAGTTGCGCCAAGTTTTAGAACAGAAGCTTTCGGAAATTGATGAAATTTTGAGCTAAACATCATAAATTTAAAAATGGCTTAGGCTTTCTGGTTGACAGAAAAAAAGGCGATCGCCCCCTGCTCGATTCAATCGGTGAGACAAGGCCCGCCCCAAGCGGTGATGTTTCTCAGCCGTGCGGGGAAGGGGACAAAGCTCAAAACCGAAGCAATGGAGTTGCTGGGAAAACTTGCCCGCACCATCAAATTGCTCAACTCAGTCGTTCACCAAAAACAAGTCATCGCCGATTCTTCGGGTCAAGCCGCTACGGTGTGGGATTTGGGCGGTCAACCTGCCAAAGATTCTGGCACAGAGTACAGCCGACTGTTTAAGGAAATCATGGGAGCGCTGAAATGAATACCAAGAAACGCAAACCGCTCGGCAGCGCGATGGAAGAATTTGTTTTCGGTACAAAGGAAGCTGCATCGCCAACACCACCAGAAATTGTATCGTCAGCACCAACGCCCACAGCATCGCTAACACCGGAAAGTGCATTGCCAGTCGCCACACCACTGAAACCGGAAGCATTGGCATTACAACCAGTTTCCATTCAATCAAAGGAGCCTAGTTTAATGAGCAAACTGCAAGCACCCGATAAAGAAGCTACGGTCAGGTTTACTGTGGATATGTCTGAAACTCTGCACCGTAAACTGTCGATGTTGGCGGCTAGGACGGGGCGCAAGAAAGTGGATATTGTGCGGATGTTGCTAGAGGATGGGCTTAAGGAGGTGGAGGGGTAAGGGTTCTCTTGATATTGTGCGATCGCTGTACTCGGAGTGGCGATCGCTCGGAGAAATTGACTGGGTTAAGAAACAGAAGTTTTCCCAATAAGTGGGGAGCTTCCAATGAAAACCTGGTATCTCTTGAACTTTGACGATCGCCCGTTTCCCTTTAATTAGCTTGCCCACCGAGTGGGGAGTATTTAGCGTTAACTTCCGTAGCTGCGATCGGTTGTTTCTATTCAACCAGGTTTAAAAGATTTAGGTTTGCAGAATTCTGAGATTGTCAAAACAGCGGACGATTTGGTTTTGGTGACTCCATAATAAGCGATCGTGTCTGCCCCAATTCTCGTAGCGGAGAGTTTCACCAATCCTCTCTGTCAGAAACCAACAATATAATAAACCCGCCCCGAATATGGGGCTTTTTTTGTGCTTGTTAATTTTTCGCAATTCGGATTAATTGCTGAAATTTGAGTTGTAAAAGTTTGTCTTTGAAGTTTTCCCGATGTTGAAAACTTAGAGCTTTTGGCACTACAGAAGGCTCTGATTTTTGATTTCTGTTTGCGGTGTCGTGTGAAGTCGAAGCCTCCTTCGATTCCGCATTAATAGAAGACTTCGACACACTTTGTCTTAGCTATGTATTTCTAGCAAGTGACAAGTTAACTTGCTAGACAGTGCCGTAACCCTTCGGCTGGGGGATAGGACGATGCCTTAAGGACGTTCACTCTATGCGGTAGAGGCGTCCCCCAAAATTAGACTATTAGAAATCTAGTCTTTTGTCAACAGCTATTTATGGTTGTCCTTAAACTGTCGCATTAATAGAAGACTTCCACTAATTTTGTTTTAGCGTTTCCATTCAATTAGTTTCCCCAGCGAGTGGGAAGCGCCTGGTGTAATGCTTGTCGCTGCCAATAGTCGTTTCCATTCAATTTGGTTCCCCAGCGAGTGGGAAGAAGACAATTTTCTCGATACTCATCCTATCTCTGAGTTTCCATTCAATTAGTTTCCCCAGCGAGTAGGGAGTTGTCGCCCTACTTTGTTATGCTGTTCTGTACTTTAGTTTCCATTCAATTAGTTTCCCCAGCGAGTAGGGAGAGTTCGTCGCACAGACCATATCCAGTGAGGGATTCAGCCGTCCAATCGACGCACCGCTAAAATATAGCATAGGTAAATGAGAAAAAGCATCGAACTATAAGCCTCAAACTCAATCCCTGCAAAGCATCGACGCACCTCAACCAAATCATAAGGGTTACACCGACCAAGCGAGGTGCGTCGATATTGGCTAGATTAGCCTCCTAAAGTCAATAGTGGTGTCCCGTCCAAGACTTGAACTCCTGTAATCATCAGCATATTAACTAATTCTCATATAGCGCTGGAAGATAAATGTGTCGCTACTAAACTTACTGCGTTATCAGTTTTGCTGACTTCACCGATATATTGTCTGCCAACGGACGTTGTACTTTGACGTGAGAGTGTTAAGTAAACAGGATTAGAGCATTCTTAGCAAGAATTTGTTGTTTAAGTCTCGTTAGCTGTATCGATCAACTAAATCTCTCGCTGCTTGTCGGTGTTTTTCTACCAAACTGGGCGGGGAAAGCACTTGGGCGCTATCCATATATCTGTTCACCCACAGACTAAATTCGTTGAGAGAGCGATCGGGCAAATCGATCTGATAATCCACATAAAGCACTTTGCCAAAACTATCCCTCGGCCCTTCCTTAATCTTTTGTCGCGGATGCCGCCGATCGCCCTCTAAGATAAACCCCACCACTTTCTCAAAAAATCGCACCTTCACTTTTTGCAACTTCAGCGTACCCTGTAATTCAGCCTGTTGTTGCTCTGGCTTGCCCAAGAACAGCCCCCAACCATTTTTTAACAATTTGTGAGCTATTTTCAGACTTTGTTGCTGTGAGGCTAAACCACGTGCTTCTACATCGAGAATTTTGCAGTGGTCGGTAAAGCGATTCACCCGTTCTACGCTCAAATGCCCGCTGTCGCAAGATTCGCAAATCAGGTACCAGGCAATATCGTGATAAATCAGTTGCAGGGGCCAGATGCGCCGAAAACCGACATTGCCTTTACCATAATAATCGCTTTGGCGGTAAAGTTCGATCGGCTGACCTCGAACAATGGCTGTTTCTACGATGTCTAGTTTGTGAAATAAGGTATTGCGATATTCTTGGCGATCGAGCATTTCTACAGGGTCGGTGTAAATAATCGCACGATTTAGTTGTTCGCGAACGGGATAGAACAATTGACCTTTGAGTTCGATATCTAATCCACGCAACCGTTTAATGAGTTTTTCGCAAATTTGGCGGGCTTGTGGATTTCCTTGATATTTGGCTTGAGATGCTATGGATTGAAATGCGAATAGTAGTTCGTCGCGATTCATTGCACCAGTGCCGAGATAATATCCGAAGCGATACATTCGTTTGTCAAGGATTCCGTAGTGGCGCAAAGTTTCTAAATCTTTGCGAATCGTAGGAGTTGCAGGATAGTTTTCTGGAAAATCAATGCTGGTGGACTCGGCAGCAACTTTCTGTAATTGAGATTGAACTTCTAGGAGGGCATCGTGATATTTAGTGTCGGAGGTTTCGGTGTCAGAGTGTCCGATGCCCGGATGGTTTACCAATGTGGCGATGAGGAGCATGATGCGATCGAACGTTAGTTTATCGGCATAGGGGTGAGGGGTTGGTTTTTTTGCCATGATGGGGGTAAGGCGTGTAAAAGTCAAGGAAAAGACAATATTGACACAAAAATCTAGAAAAACCTCAAAGCCGTTATTTAGAGAGCTGTAGATTTTTCAAGAGATTTGATACATATTGTAAATTGCGAGACTCGAAGCTGGCTCGACTGGTATATTGAGTTGAGTAGAACTTAAGCAGTTAGCGACTGGGGACACTACTAGCAGCATTCAGGTCGGCATTGCCCGCCTTAAAATTGAATTTATGTCTGCATACACTGCGATCGCCTTTGCCCCCGTTCAAGGCTTTATCGAGAAATCCCGCAAACTCCGAGATTTATTTGGGGCTTCACTGATTCTGTCTTATCTGAGTTACAAGCTAGTACAGCAAGCTGAAAAATCAGGTTTGAATGTCATTTCTCCCGGTTCCCCTAACATCCAGAAAGGAATGCCCAATCGGATACTTCTGAAAGGGGAAGGGGAATTCTCCAGGAATGACGTGACAAATACCCTTCAGAAGTCATGGCAAGAAATATTAAATGAATGTCGAGTTTGGATAGAACGAGAAGTACCTCCTAAAGAAAAATACTTTTGGCAGCTAGAGTGGATGCGATGGGGTTTGTACACTTGGGAGATATTTTGGGGACACGGAGATTCGATAGAATCTGCGATGAAAAATCTAGAAACTCGCAAATTGCGTCGTGATTGGACGGCGATTAACTGGATTGGCGACAGTTCGAGTTTGACGGGCACGGATGCGATCGCCTGGCCACGTTTAGGTTTGGAACATTCAAATCCAGGACAGCAGCTATCCGATACAGAAAAAGCTGAACTTAAGGATTTCTATCAACGTCTTTCCTGTGTCTTAGAAAATCTTCCCCCAGATGGCAAACCCGAAGGAAAATTTCTTGCACCTAATGAAAGATTGAGCATTCCTGAGTTAGTCAAGCGGTTAGTTACTCGCGACGAAGATATTGCCAGAAACATTGGGATATCTCCGCTTGAAGCAGGGTTTAGCGATATTATTCGTGAACCTGAACACTGGACTGGCTGGTTTATGGGAGATGGCGACAGAGTTGGCAAAAAACTTCAGGACATTGCTCAAAAAGAAGGAGATGAAGGTCTAAAGAAGTTCAGCAAAGCCATGCGGGCTTGGGGGGGGGAGTTTATCAAGAATTTCCCCAAAGACCAAGGGCGGATTGTTTATGCCGGCGGTGACGACTTCCTCGGTGTAATTTACAGCAGCCAACCTGAAAAGCCCCCAGAACCTATAGAGGCATTAGAATGGTTAATGGGATTGTCAGATAAATGGAAAGAGCACGGTCAGGATATTAATTTAAGTGTTGGTTTTGTTTGGGCTGGTCATAGTGTGCCGCAGCGAGATATTCTTCAACACTGTCGAGAAGCAGAAAAACGGGCGAAAAGTTTGGGGCGCGATCGGGTTACAATTCGAGTAGTTTTTAACAGCGGTCAATACGTGCAGTGGACTTGTCCTTGGGATTATTTGCATATTCTCAAACAATACAAAGACCGCGACGGCAAAAGCTGGGAGCAAAAGCCAAACTGGACTCATGTTTACAAAGATTTAGCTCATCTAAAAAATCGTCATGCTATCAGCTTTAATCCCAACGAAAAAAACCCAGATGACCGATTAGCTTTAACTCTATTTCAACTTTACTTTAATGACAGAGAGCATTTGGAACAAAACTGCAAGCATATCGTTGGAGATTTCCCAAATGAACCAACCAAGGAACTTATTTACTGGATTAGTGACCTAATAAATGTGGGATGGCAGCTATGTTCAAATATCTCATCACTATAAGTCCTTTAGGATTTATGTACGGAAGTTCTGGCGGATTTTTATCGCCTGAAAACCTGGTCGGACGTTCTGGGGCAAAATTCCCTCCCGAAGCCGCTACCCTATCCGGTCTATTTTTCAGCGCCAACAAAGTTACTTCCTATATTTCTCCAAAAGAACTTAGTGATAATTTGTTTGTCGCTGGCCCATTCTGGGCAAAATCAGACGATCCTGAATACTTTTACGTCCCCATTCCTTGGCACAAAATTATTTCTAAAAAAGGCGTGGATGAATGGAAAATGAAATCTGGGAAATGGCATCGCGAATCCGAAGACTTAGATCCTGAGTATAGCTGGCAAACCGTTAATTCTTGGGTAAATAAGACGGCTGCTATTAAGAAAAATGGCGATGTTGCCGAAAATCCTTGGACATACGTTCCTATCTTACACCCCAAAACAAAAGATGACGAACGCTGTACTTTAGCAGAAGATGGTTTGTTTTTGGAAAATTCCGTGCAGATGGATGATGAATGTTGTCTAGTTTATCTCTCAACTCATCCTTTAGCAGATGGTTGGTATCGCTTTGGTGGCGAAAATCATTTAGTAGAAATCAAGAGTGTTCTACTGGATAATAACAGTCCCATTGTCAAACTTTTACGCAAGCCTATTCAGCGCTCGTTTGCGTTGATAACACCGGGAGTTTGGGGTTCTAACAAGTTTTCATACCGCTATCCCAAAAATGCAGATTTCTCCCAAAAACGACCGGAGATGCTCACGGATAAACCCATTTCCTATCGCTACCGCGCGAAAGGACAAATGGGACGCGGACGTTATGCAGTTCCTCCCGGAACTGTCTATCTTCTCAGAGAACCTTTAGATAAAACTTGGTGGGAATTCCCCGAAAATTGGTTTCCCAAAGAAGGTTTTAGCCTGAAACAAGTTGGATGCGGTTTGTGTTTGCCAATTGAAATTCAAGGAGTTGAATAATGTACAAAAAAGCTTACGGTATTATTGAAACCCTTGCTCCTGTTCATGTGGGAGCAACGGCTGGTGAAGAAAGCGGCAACTTAAACTTAATTTTTCGCGACCAGTTTACTCAAACTGGCATTATTCCCGGTAGTTCGATTCGGGGAAGATTGCGATCGGAAATCCGCCGTAGTCTGGGAGAAGCTGAAGCTAATAAATGGTACGGTCAGGAAGCAGAATCCGGGAAACCAGACAGTACCACTGAGTCTGTAGTTAAGTTTGAATATGCTTCGCTGCTGTGGTTGCCAGTATTTTGTCCGGGTCAACCAATTGTCTGGGTAACTTGTCCTCGTTTGCTGAAACGCTATCAGCGAATTGCTGGAGATTATGTCCAGCTAAAAGATGGTACATCTCTCAAATCAGCTAAACCTCCAGCTAATTATACAGGTTCTCACACCTTAAAAGCTCTCGACATAAATGGCCAACCAAAGCTATTTTTTAACTTTGGCTTTTTAACTGTTGAGAAAACTCAGGATTTGTCTGCTTGGTTTCCTTTAGGAGAGGAATTGCCAGCCGTTGTTGTGGCTGACAATGAAATTGCCATGATTCACGATATGGCCTTATATCGTCAGAGTCGAGTTGCCTTAGACAAAGAGGAAAAAAAAGCTAAAAAAGGAGCTTTTTTTAATACTGAAGCTTTGCCAGAAGGCACAATTTTAGTATTTCCGATCGCCCTCAAAGAAAACCAAGAGACATGGCAACCTTTTGGCGCGTCTACTGGCACAGACATTTATCTCGGCGGTTTAGAATCAATTGGTTTCGGTCACTGTTATCTAACCTTAAAGGAGGTATAATTTATGGCTTGGGAATCTTACAAATTAGACCAAGAGGCTCACGATTTAGTTGTAAAATATCGTGACAAAAAAGACGCTCTCAATCAAGCATACAAAATGCGCGTTGCAGTTGCTTATGGTTTAGAGCGATTTTGGGGAGAACAGTTTCGGTTAGTCAAGGATCAAGATAAGGCTGATTATTGGAGGGATACTTGGAAGGCGCTAGTCAAAATTATGGCAAATGCGGGCGTTAAAATTCCCAATGATAATGTCAGTTCTGACGATACAGCAGCCATTAAAATTATGGCCAATAAATTGTGGGATTTTCCTATCGAACAGCGTAAAGTAGCTATAGCTGTGCTGACTCAACTTTGCGACAGTATGGTTTGGTGGACTCAGCGGTATAAACCTACTAATAGTAACAACAAGTCTGGAGGTGAAGACAATGAGTAATAATGATAGCGATCGCGTTCCTTTGATGTTTCGCTCCCAATTAGAAGGAAGGGGCAAAATTCAGTACGCCGGCGATGCTGGTCCCGCTTCTGAGTGGGTGGAACAATGGTTAGAATGCTGTCCTCCCGTCCCCGAAAACGCCGATGAAAGCGTTCCCCTTTACAAACGAGGTCGAACTAAATCACTCGTAAAAATGCCTGAATTCGGGCAAGGAGTGGAAACAAAACAATACACCCTTAGCTGGCGTTTAGTTACAAACAGTGGACAAGATGAAGGCATGATTCGACCCATAATTGGCGCGAAAGGTTTGCCATTTTATCCTGGTTCTAGCATGAAAGGCGCTTTCTGGCGATCGTGTCCTCCAAAAAAGCGAGAAAAATATTGTGGAGGAGAAGTTGTAGAGGACGGACAGAACACTACAAAACCTGGAATTTTACGCTTTCACGGTGGCTTCCCCGCTGATATGTCTTGGGGAGAAAAAGAGCGTTTAGTCGATGTCGTTCACTCTCAGCAAAAGCGCCAAGTGATGGAAAATGCCGTCACCAGCGCTAACGTGCAAATCTCGCTTTATCAGTGTAAATTACAATTTGGCATTTCCAGCAACAAGCAGCTTGGAAAACAAGAATGGGAGGAAATTTGGCAAATTTGGGAAAAAGCTTTAGGGCACGGAATTGGTTCGAGGGTAAGTGCAGGTTATGGTCGCATGGCAGAGGTAGAAAGCGCCGATCGCATCTTACTTTCTGTCAATTTGAGCGGCTGCGGGTTAACGTCGCAACTACTGAATAGAACCCCAGAATTTCGACCCAATATGTTTAAAGCTGCGCTGCGGGGTCATACTTTGCGGTTGTTGGCAGGGGTCACAGATGCCAATACAGCACAACTGTTAACCAAAAAACTTTGGGGAGGAATTGTTGAAACACGCGATGATACAGGGGCAATTATCGGGCAGTTGGGGATTAACTTTACTGCTGAGGAACTCGATTTTGGTGAACACACATATTATCCGACTAGGAATCCGGTTGTCATGCCTACCTACGATTTACAGGCAGGAAGACTGGACATTGTGAATCTAAATAATAGGTATCCGCAGAAGGAGTTAAAAAAGTTTGTCACTTATTTAATTAAATTTTCTCTCTTGCTTGGCGGTTTTGGCAAGTCGTGGCGGCGGGTCGATCACAGCCTGTTTTTCCCTGAGTATTTTAAGAGAAATGACAAACCTGCGATCGGCTGCCACTGGAAGTTTAATGAAAGTTCAAAAACTTTGTACGTCACGGCTGCTAATCCTGACCTCAGCAATATTACTAAATTTCTGGCAGAGGGTCAGCAGAGGGCAATAGAATGGTTAACAGTTAATCATTTAGAACCTAGTCATCAGGTTATGGCTTGGCGTGAAGTCTGGCATCCCGAAAAAGTGGAAGTTTGGGGAAGAATCGCTGAGGATCAGCATAGCAGCGAAGCAATTAAATGGTTTCACGGGCCGTACTCAAAAAATCAGTCTATTAAGCAAAACGATTTGACGGGAAAACTAAATAATATTGGTCGCATTTGGCACCGGATGTGTCCCCGCTATCTCACAACGAAAAACGGAGAATTGAGACAAAAAAGGCAAGAGTATGTAGAGCTTTTGACTATTTTTCCAGATAAATCGGACAAAACTCAAGATTTTCTTGAGTTTTTACAGAATCAGAGCGACTTTATCAAACTTTGGCCAACTGAGGAATAATTATGAATATCTGGATTGTGACAACTGGTAGCAGCGATGTCAAACTCAAAACTGATGACAATTGGGGGACTTTGTTTAGAAAGGTGAGAAGTCAATTATACGATCGCCGTTTTGCACCTACACGACTGCCGAATACTGATGATAACGAACCATTTATCGTACCAGCGAGAGCGCTGGGGATGGTTTATGGAACGCAGTTAACAGATGAATATTATCAAGATTTGCACTTTCCACTGCTAGATGCTTTTTCTGCCAAGCTTTTAGAGAAAGGTAAAACAAATCCTGACCGAATAATTGTGATTTTGACTAATCAGGAAGTAGTTTTTGATAACGAAGACAGGAATATAGACAAAAGCCCATATTGGCAGGATACTTGCACTCTCAAGCCGATATTTGAGCAATATTTTGAGAGAAACTTTCCTCAACTAAAATCAATTGATTACTTGGAATTAAAACCAAAATCTAAAGATGAGGGATTAGATAATTGGAATAAAGCATTGTTTCTGGTTCAGCAAGCTTTGTCAAGTTTAGATTTAGATAAAAGTGCAAACTTCTATATCAGTCATCAAGCGGGAACTCCAGCTATTTCTTCGGCTGTTCAATTTGATTGTTTAGCAAAGTTTGGCAAAAAAGTCAAGTTTTTGGTTAGCAATGAGTATGAAGAAAAGCTAGCAGAGAAGGGGGATTTCATAGAAAGTTCTACTTATTTACAGGGGATGCAAATTCAAGAAGCAAAAGCGCTATTAAGTCGTTATGACTATTTGGGAGTAGATCGCATTTTAAAACCTTACTGGAAAGATGCTTCCGATCCGCTATTGCTGGAAATTCGCGACTTGTTGGCAATGGCTAAAAAGTGGAATTTTGCTAATTTTGAAGACTTTAGTAAGGCTAGGGGAGATGTTGCAAAGGAGCGTTCAAATCAGTGGTGGTGGATGGCTTATGAAGCTGCCTATTTAGGTGTAATTCGTTTAAGACAGGGTAACACGGTTGAGGCTCTATTTCACAGTTTTCGGGCTGTGGAAGGATTGATTAAGAAATGGGCATTAGATAACTATAAGCCACAAATTCAATACTCTAATTCCAAGCAACCAAATACAGCATATATCCATGATGTAAATTTGCCTCCGAATTTACGGTATTGGTTTAATGCAAATAGAAGTGATAGGTACAATAATGTGGGTTTGTTTGGAAAATCACTGTTTACTTTACTCGAAGCGTCTTATCCAAAGAATCAATGGGAGCAAAATGTAGATATCCAAGTAGTAGCTGGCAATACCATAGAGGAAAGGAATATGACTTTTCATTCCTTGCGTGGCTTGCAGGAAAATGATGTTTTTAAAGCTTGGAATACTGACAATCGAGAACAATGGGAAGCTAGGGTTTTAGGCTGTTTGAATTTTGTTTCACAGCAAAAGTTTGTTTCGTTAAAGTCGGCGAGTTTGATGGTGAAAGTGCATGATGAATTGGTAGAGGCGATCGGACATTACGAACTGCAAAAATAAAACCGACTATCTATATGCAACAGCTTCACCCATCCGCCACAGGTTTTAAACCCCCGGCGGACTAAGGCGCTTAACTAAAATTTTTACCTTCAGGGTGCATCTACAACCCAACTTTACCCTCCATATTCAACACGAAATAGCACAACTATGTACATCACATCTCGCGCATCTACAATCCGCAACTTTTCCCTCGCAGCCGTCAACGGCACTATCACTCTCATCATTCTCCTCATCGCACCCCTGGGATTAGCTGCCGTAATTTCTAATACATTCCTTGTCACAGTAGCCACTTTTTTTGCATCGACAATCGCCGACCAAATCGTTCGCTATCTCCAACCCTCTCGCGCCCCAGAAATCCAAACTCCTTTAGAATCTACCCCAGTATCGTCGCAAATTAGCCCGCGCCGTGGCGATTCCCAAAATTTAGACAGATAACCAATAATGTTGCAGCGGCGGGTTTATTGCTTATGCGTACCGTCTACGTTTCTCAACCGGGTTGTTACGTCTCTTTGCACCAAGAAATGTTGGTCATCAAAAAAGGCGAATCTGTACTCGGTGAAATTCAGCTTCCTCTCCTTGAACAACTGCTGATTTTTGGTCAATCTCAAGTCACAACTCAAGCAATTAGAACTTGTCTGTGGCGGAGTATTCCGATCGCTTATCTTTCCCGCATGGGTTACTGTTACGGACGGATTCTTCCGATCGAGCGCGGTTATCGCCAACTTTCTCGCTACCAGCAACAGTTGTGTTTTGCAGAACGTTTGCAGGTGGCCAGACGCATCGTGCAAGCTAAGCTGAAAAATAGCCGCGTTATCCTGATGCGACAGCAGCGCCGACAAGCTTCTGATGTCATTGCTTTTGCGATCGACTGTTTGGAACATTTAATCAAAAAAGCTGGGGAGGCTGAAACTATTGAGAAGTTGATGGGGATGGAAGGTGCGGGGGCTGCTCAGTATTTTTCGGCTTTTGAAGAGTGTTTGAGCAATCCTGATTTTGTGTTTGTCGGCAGGTCGCGCCGTCCTCCGGGTAATCCCGTTAATGCGATGCTCAGTTTTGGCTATCAAGTTCTCTGGAATCATTTATTGAGTTTGATCGAATTGCAAGGTTTAGACCCTTATTCGGCTTGTTTGCACCAAGGAACGGAACGCCATGCAGCTTTGGCTTCAGATTTGATTGAGGAATTTCGGGCACCAATTATTGATACTTTGGTTTTTTATCTTGTCAATAACGGCATGATGAAAGCTGGCGAAGATTTTGTTTTCCGCAATAGTGGCTGTTTTCTGAATGATTCTGGGCGACAGAAATTTTTGACAGCATTTTTGCGACGGATGGAAGAGGGTTTTACTAATAATTCTGGGGACAGCCAACCTAAATGGGATTTGCTTAACCAGCAGGTGAAAGCTTTCAAGCAGTTTGTGTACAATCCTCTTGAGCTTTATCAACCTTATCAAATTCGATAAAGTATGCTGCTTTATATCGTTGTCTACGATATTCCGGTTGATAAGCGGAGGCAAAAGGTGCATGATTTGCTCAAAGGTTATGGCAAGTGGGTGCAATATTCTACTTTTGAGTGTGTGCTACCCACTGCGAAGTTTGCAGAACTCCAGCGGCGACTCCGAAAGTTAATCAATTTAGATGAGGACAGTATTAGGTTCTATCCTGTGTCGGGGCATACTTTGGGCAATGTTCAGACTTGGGGGGTGGGCCCGCCTGTCACTGAATTGCCTGGGTCGGTGATTATCTAATATCACTCGCGAGGGCTGAAAGAAATGGCTGTGATGACGGAAGTTCGTCGGAGCCTTCGATATACTGCTCTGTAAGGGTTTCAGGTATTAGTAACATAGGTTGGGAGGGTGTTTGTACAGAGATTTTTGGGAGTCCTCGCAAATGGCCTCTGGACATCTTGCGCTGTATGAGGTTTAATGTAGAGGCCTCCCCACTCGTTGGGGAAACTAATTGAATGGAAATTTTCAAATTCTAATTTGACAAGAGCATTTTTACAGCTCCCCACTCGTTGGGGAAACTAATTGAATGGAAATGCAAAGCGAAGCACAGTTTGACTTAAGTCAGCGCCAGTTAGACTCCCCACTCGTTGGGGAAACTAATTGAATGGAAATGTCCGATCGCCCCTCGAAGATTAATACCTCTAAGTTTTCTCCCCACTCGTTGGGGAAACTAATTGAATGGAAATTGTCTCGACCCACGAGGCTAATACTGTGAGTACGTTCACGGGGGTAGTCTCCCCACTCGTTGGGGAAACTAATTGAATGGAAATTTTACTATTGTGGTTGATAGTTGGATCAGGGAGTCTGCTCCCCACTCGTTGGGGAAACTAATTGAATGGAAATTTGTGGGGATATCACTTCTGGCGAAGCGCCGTGTGAAAGCGACTCCCCACTCGTTGGGGAAACTAATTGAATGGAAATTTGGCAAGCTGCCTGGTTGTCCCGCGTTATATATAACGCTCCCCACTCGTTGGGGAAACTAATTGAATGGAAATAATATTGAGCTCTGATAAGAACTCCAACATCTCTTCTGGTCTCCCCACTCGTTGGGGAAACTAATTGAATGGAAATTCTTGGCCTTGCGCTTCTGCTTTGTCAACTCGGCTCCCCACTCGTTGGGGAAACTAATTGAATGGAAATTAAACTAATAACTAGCAAAAAAAGTAACTGATTATTCTCCCCACTCGTTGGGGAAACTAATTGAATGGAAATTTGACTGTCTTACTGGCAATCATGTTGGCAAACCACTCTCCCCACTCGTTGGGGAAACTAATTGAATGGAAATTTAGATTCACCATCTCATACCTGTCATTCGATACGGTCTCCCCACTCGTTGGGGAAACTAATTGAATGGAAATTGAGTTTTAAAGAACGACTACCTGTAATAACAATCTCCTCCCCACTCGTTGGGGAAACTAATTGAATGGAAATACTCATTATCTAGATTGCAGATTAAGTCGGTTTCAGAGCTCCCCACTCGTTGGGGAAACTAATTGAATGGAAATTTCTTGGGTTCATTTTTTGTTCTGTTAGCTTCAAATTGTCTCCCCACTCGTTGGGGAAACTAATTGAATGGAAATTCCCGCCGAGGATTGCTTCTTCGGCTTCGATGCTTGTTGGCCTCCCCACTCGTTGGGGAAACTAATTGAATGGAAATTACGACCATGCTGTATAGGTCGTGATCACCACCTAATGGGACTCTCCCCACTCGTTGGGGAAACTAATTGAATGGAAATGGAATGTTAGATAGTTGGTAAAGTTCATCTATAAACTCCCCACTCGTTGGGGAAACTAATTGAATGGAAATCTATCAGAGAATGCGTCTGCCTCCCCGTCACCGAAGAAGGTGATAGAGACTCCCCACTCGTTGGGGAAACTAATTGAATGGAAATCCTTTGTTTGAGAAACTGAAGACAGATAAATTCCCTGAGACTCCCCACTCGTTGGGGAAACTAATTGAATGGAAATTGATGTCCGCTTCAATTTGCCGTAAATGAGCGTAGGCGACTCCCCACTCGTTGGGGAAACTAATTGAATGGAAATCATCATCAGTCTCTGTAGCAGGGATGTACCAGCTACCCTCCCCACTCGTTGGGGAAACTAATTGAATGGAAATCTAAGTTCATTTAATACTTGCGATCGAGTTTTAGCCTCCCCACTCGTTGGGGAAACTAATTGAATGGAAATAATATTCCATCTGTACCTATATAGCCACTGGGATTGTTTCGATTAATCTCCCCACTCGTTGGGGAAACTAATTGAATGGAAACTTGTCTTTAATTGAATTGGGTTCCTTGGATCTGTCTTTGACTCCCCACTCGTTGGGGAAACTAATTGAATGGAAACTTATCCTTTACTACCCCCCAAAAGATTGCATTGTCCTCCCCACTCGTTGGGGAAACTAATTGAATGGAAACCAAAGAAAAGAGATTAGTCGCTGCATTCCACTTTTCTCGTCTCCCCACTCGTTGGGGAAACTAATTGAATGGAAACTCTTAGAGATATCTACTAGCTCAGTGTAGAGGTTTACACTCTTCACTCTCCCCACTCGTTGGGGAAACTAATTGAATGAAAAAGCCCGGATAGCCTATTTGATGGCATTCCGGGTTTTTCTGTTTTCACTCATTGACGGCAGTTAAACGATGAGGCTAAAGAGTTTGCGATCGATGCAACTAGCTCAGGAAAATCTGAAGGGTTGGTGGTTACAGAACCCAAGGAGTACAACAGATTTATGAAGTAGATGAGGTAGCAGGGTCGGGGTCAGCTTGGACGTACCGTACACTTTTTTAGACTGCACTACGGTGAATAACACACTAAAGTTGTGGGATTTGACAACGGGTACAGAACGTGAACTAACCTGACGGGTCATACTACCTACATCAATGCGATCGCAATTACCGGCGACGGGCAAAGAGCTATTTCTGCGGCATTACGACAACACCCTAAAAGTCTGGGATTTAGAAGTGGGGAGACGATCGCTA
Source organism: Microcoleus sp. B5-D4 (assembly GCF_036705145.1). NCBI lineage: Bacteria > Bacillati > Cyanobacteriota > Cyanophyceae > Oscillatoriales > Microcoleaceae > Microcoleus > Microcoleus sp. B5-D4. The sequence goes on from NZ_JAUBTV010000012.1 coordinate 81,969, forward strand.
CTTTCAGCCTTATTTTGCTACACCGTTGCGTCCAATGGAGTAGCAATTGTAGCAGGTGATGAATCCGGTCGCGTATATTTCCTACAGCTAGAGGAGATAGAGCCATTAACTTAAATTTCTTACGCGGTTATCGGCGAGGTGCAATTTGCAGAGTTTAAGCGGGTTGTCGAGTGTTGCCCCGTCTTCTGTCTCTGACCTAGTTTTGCCAGTTTAATTTTGAGCCGATCGAGCAGCAATTTCAATATCCTTATTAGCGTCCCCACCGACGCTGTTACCCATGAACGCATATCCTAACTCATCCAAACTACCTTATGCCAGACTTAAGAAAAGCAAGGAATTGGGACACAAGCCTATGAGTTGGAAGAAGTGCATGACACTGGCTCTGTTGCTAGCGACAGGTTGTGCGGAAGAGACAAGCATAGCTGTTAACCAACAAACGTATGGAAAAACGTGGCCACTTACCGTGACGAACGGCACATTATCTTGCGTAGACCAGGCTGTCATTTTTACTGCGCCTGACGGAAACCAATATGCCGTCAACGGTTTCGCCATAACTGCGGGCTATCCCTCGATTGATCCAATTACCTTGCCAGATCCTGTAAATACACGCTCAAAGAGGTATCTTGGAGTGCTGATAGATGACGGGCGAAGACTTTGCCCGCAATAGAATTTTTGCCTGCCAGCAATAGTGCATCAATAAACAAGCGCCAAAACTCTACAATTTGGGCGCTCAAAATCAACCTATATGGAGCAAAGATTGAGTAATAAAAATTTTGGTAGATAATGCCAGACTTAGAAAAAGCAAGAGGAACAGGGAGACAAATCAAATGAGTTGGAAAAAGTGTGTGGCAATAGGCTTGTTACTGTTGACGGCAGGGTGTGAGCAAAGGAACGGGCGACCTGTTTCCGAAAAAGAATTCGGTACGGACTGGCCCCTTACTGTAAAAAGTGGCACTCTAGTTTGTAGAATTTCACCCTTGGAGCGGTGGGTTTTCTTTATTTCTCCTGATGGCAAACCACATAATCTTATCGGCAACAAAAAACTTTACCCAATTCTTCGCATTGTAAAACCTGCTATCAGAAACTCTGATTCTACAGCAGATTCTAGATTTGTTGCCGACAATATCTTGCTTAAAGAAGGTCTTCAATTGTGCCCGGAACAATTTAGGCGGGTACCCCGCTAATAGTTGCGGGACACAGCCACTAACAATATCAATGCTAGCCTGTCCCTTCCCTGCTTAAAAACTGAAGAGACAACCAGGGGCGATCGACTGGATGCGGTAGCTCAATCATCCATAGTTTATCCTTGGTTTGCCAGTAGATAAACCGTATTTTAGGCTGACTTTCCTTACTTATTGTGATTTTCTTGGTTGAGGTTGATTTTCTTGGTTTAGGCTGATTTTTCTTGATTTATAGACTCCATCGCCAGCAAAAACGTGCCTTTAGTCCACAAAATAGTGGCGACCCGATTTATCCCGATGTGTGCATTCCGCCAGCGCCACCTGATTTAAATTGTGGCGACATTTCCCAGAAACGCTTTCGCGTACTACAGCCAGACCCACATGGATTTGATAGAGATAAGGACGGCATAGGTTGCGAGAGATAAGGGAAGCCACGATTTCAATAAACGGATAGGCGGGGATACTCAATTTTCCCAGTCTAGGGCTTGAACCTGGTATGACTCGCTCAGGATACTGCCGTCTCCTAATTTTTGCTGGCTTTCTTCATCAAACAAAAATTATTGTCACAATAAAAAGAATTCTACCGAGAGACAAAAGATATGACGGAATGCAAGGAAACAATGCGACGAATTGACATGGTAGCCCAGAATAATTTGACGGAACTGAATTTGTCGGGATACCACCAGGCAGACAAGTTTGGAGCAAGGACATATCGGATAACTAAGTTTCCTGATGCTGTTCTTAAATTAACCAACTTAAAAATTCTTAAGCTCAGTGACCATGAGATAACTGAAATCCCAGAAGAGATCGGGCAACTGTCCAATTTGACCAAGCTTCACCTTGGTAACAATAAGATAACTAAAATTCCAGAAGCAATAGGGCAACTGTCCAATTTGACCAAGCTTTACCTCGGTGACAATAAGATAACTAAAATTCCAGAGACACTCGGGGAACTATCCAATCTGAGAAAGCTTTACCTCAATAAAAATCAAATTACCTCCATCCCAGAGACGATCGGGCAACTGTCACATCTGACACTGCTTGACCTCCATATCAATCAAATTACCGAAATCCCAGAGGCAATCAGGCACCTCTCCCATCTGACAGGGCTTGACCTTAGTTGGAATCAGATAATAAAAATCTCAGAGGCTGTTGGGCAACTATCCAATCTGACAAAGCTTTACCTCAGTAGCAATAAGATTACCTCCATCCCAGAGACTATAGGGCAACTGTCCAATCTGACACGGCTTTGCCTCGGTAACAACCAGATTACCTCCATCCCAGAAGCGGTTGGGCAACTGACGAATCTGACAGGGCTTTACCTGTATAACAATCAGATTACCTCCATCTCTGAGAAGATAGGGCAATTGTCCAATCTGACACTCCTTTACCTCGACAGCAATCAAATTACCTCTATCCCAGAGACTATAGGGCAACTGTCCAATCTGACAGTGCTTGACCTCCGTGACAATCAGATTACCTCCATCCCAGAAACCATCGGGCAACTGTCCAATCTGACACTGCTTGACCTCCGCAACAATCAGATTACCTCTATCCCAGAAACCATCGGGCAACTGTTGAATCTGACACATCTTTACTTCCGTAAGAATCAGATTACGTCCATTCCAGCGGAACTCGGGCAACTGTCCAATCTGATAGTGCTTAGCCTCAGTAAGAATGAGATTGGCTCCATCCCAGAGGAGCTCGGACAACTATCGAATCTGACACAGCTTTACCTCAATGAGAATCAGATAACTAAAATCCCAGGGGGTTTCGCGCATTTGTCGAATCTGAGATGGCTTGACCTTAGTGAAAATCAGATAACCAAAATCCCAGAGGCAATAGGGCAACTGTCCAATTTGAGAAAGCTTTACCTCAATAACAATCAGATAACTGAAATCCCAAAGGCACTCAGCCAACTGTCCAATCTGATCGAGGCTGATTTCGATAACAATCTAATTACTCAAATCCTAGAGCAAATTAAACTTGTATCATTGAGTACACAGGATTCCTGTAGCAGCCAGCAGAAAATTATTTCCCCAAAGTCACTTGAGAATCAGTTTAACTGGGGAAAGGAGGAAGGTACTCACCCTTACCTTATGGAAAGTCTAGAAGGGTTCAACGAAGCGTGGGAAAAAGAGTAGGCACGATTTGCCCTAATTTAGATAACTAAGTTGGGAAGTCTTCCAAAATATATTGGTATGAAGGTAGGTTAAGTGCAGACTCTCTAAGGTGTCTCAAGGGTGATAGAATCTGCGATCATTGCAAATAGCTGAGGAAAATCAATTTCTTCATCTATAATTTGAAACCCTTATAGCCATCAGGACATAAGGGTTTTCCCGCCTAACCTCCCCCTACAAACTCAATTACCTCACCCTGCACCGATCGCTTTTTTTGGTAGGGATTAGAACAACACCGACTAGGATCGCCGGACAATTAGAACAAAACCTAAAAGCACTCAAAACCTTGTTTAGACGGGAAATAGTGGCACTTTCCCTGTCACGGCAGAAATTGTAGAATTAGGCGCTGAGTGCTGGCACGGGTTGCGCTTCTGGCAAAAGTGCGATCGAAACTCCTTCACTCAGGATGCTTTCCAATTTCTAATTTGTTGTACTCAGAAATCAAGCTATCTCTATTGTTTTGTAAGATATTTGGTCAGCTCTGAAACTTCACCAGCGCGTTGCCAGTCACCCTTTCCTCGCCTAACTTTCGTGCGAGCTGTAATTTTCTGAATTTCCCAGAGTTGCAATGCGGTATAGGGCCCTTCGGCTTTACCAGATCGAAATACGTACCAGTCAGCAACTTCGGGGGCTGCTGGCCTCACAGGTCGCATCCGAGTTGCTCCAGCATCGGCGCTCAGTTGGTTGAGCCCTTGTTCTATGGGATTTGGAGCGGGTAAGTTTTTGGCAACAGGCGATCGCTTTTTTTGCTTTGCTGCAGGTGCAGTGGAATTTTGTGATCGCCTTTCTTGCTTGGCAGCTTTTCGCTGACGGGCCCACAGATCGTACTGATAAAGTAGAAGCACCGAAGCAACCCACAGCCAAAATACAATAAACCAAGCATTTACCAGCGGTTCAAAGCCTTGTTCAGACAATACCTCGGTTATCGGTTGGTTGAATTTTGCACCAGTCATACCAGCACTGATAAGCGCTGCGACCGTATTTAACACTTGATAAGTTACAGCATTGTGTATTTGACCTTCTTCAATTCCCTCTGGAGCTGCCGCATAAAAAAGCCAAACCAGGCAAGTTAGAGTAATTATTGTTGCTACTAGAGAAGCGATGAGGGCGTTGACTCCCTCTCTCAAAGAGTCCCAGTTTGGTTTGTTCCATGCCTTAACAGGCTGGGTAGTGGCATTTTTTCGGTGTAACTCTTGATGACCCAGAAAAGATTGAGGATACCGAGGCGCTGCCCAAAAGGAAATTCCTGTAAGACAGTGATGGTAAACAGTCATCCACGCTGCTGAAACCGCCCAACTTGCAAACAACCAAAAAACAATGCCTGATATTGGTATTAACTTCGCTAAAAAATTTGAGGTACTGCCATAGGTTACGGTTAGTGCGATCGTCCTCAAACATGAGATAGGATGAGGAAACCACGCGGGCCATGATGGAATTTTCATGAGTTTGCAGTTTTGTTAGGGATATCAAGATTGTCTCAAGCTTTAGTCCCAAGTGGTGAATTCAACCTCTCAGGCGCTGACCTGGAAGGTTGAACTATTTTGATACACTGGGTTAGCGAAAAACTAACTTACAACCGTAAGCTGTGGGCGGAGACAGCTTGGGCTTTCGGTCGCCACGTCGAATTACAAAAAATAAAATTATGAAATTTAAAGGGTTTGACAAACAGTCTAAAAAACTGAAAAAATACAACCAATTAGATAAGCGCTTCACAAGTGATGGCACTGAATTTACTATGGAAGATGTACCGGATAACGGCGTCATAATGATTATGGACGAAGTTATGTATTTTCCTGAAGGTGTATTAGCTGGCAAAATTTATTATCCAACATCTATAGAAGGTAAAATATTATATCCATCTGCCCCTTATTCTAAATGGCCAGAAATTTGTAGCTGCTATGGTGTTGAAATGCCTGATACTGCAACAGCAGGAGTTGAGGGAGAAGCAATTGGTTTTTGGGAGTGGGTATATCAAAAATGTTTGCCTGTTACTTTGTTAGATTGTCCTTGGGAAGTTCTTAGATTATTGTCTAAAAATGTTTTGGCAGCCTATCGTGTTCCTTTTACAAATAGAGCTAGAGAAAACAGAGGCTTTAGAAAATAATTGAAGGGGTTAAAACGTAGAATCTAACAGAAGACTTGCTCATTACTGACCAACCGAAAACCGCAGGTATTTCAGCCATTTATCACGGAAATCGAAGGATGCGGGATGCTCAGAAAGCTTGAGGTTCTATCACCCTGACTTCTTCCTGCCTTTACACTAAACGAGCTAGTGATTAACTTTTTTTTCTCACTATCGGAAAACAATAAATAGCAATACTGTTGAAGCATTGTTTCCGTCCGTACACCCAAGCAGCACCCAACAAAGTTTGGGGCTTTTAGCTATTCTCTAGCAGGAGTGACAGAAGAGGGTTAAGATTGACAAAAACAAAAAAGGGGTGGCTATGTTCGATCGCTCTCAATGGTTTTTGGCTAGTCTTTTGATTGCACTTTCGGTTCAGCTAAGTCAGCCAGTGACAGCCGTGCCCGTTGGTAAAGTTGTACAAACTGCACAAACTAACAGTAGCGACGCTGCCCAAAAACTATATGGAGAAGCAGAGAAACTCGAAGAACAAGGAACAACGGAAGCAAAAAGAAGTGCGATCGTCAAATATGAAGAAGCATTAAAGCTATTTAGGGCAGTGGGCGATCGGGATGGGGAAGCTAGCACCCTCACCAGGATTGGCGTTGTCTATGATGATTTAGAAGAAAACTCGAAAGCGTTAGAGTATTTCAATCAGTCTCTTTCCCTGAGTCGAGGAGTGAGTAATCGCAAGCAAGAAGCTATTACCCTCAACAATATCGGCGAGGTTTACTATAAATTGGAAGAAAAACAGAAAGCGCTAGAATATTACAACCAGTCTCTTCCTCTGAGTCGGGGAGTGGGCGATCGTAAACAAGAAGCTATTACCCTCACCAATATCGGCTTAAGGTATGCAGATTTAGGAGAAAACTCGAAAGCGCTAGAGTATTTCAATCAGTCCCTTCCCTTGAGCAGGGCTGTAGGCGCTCTCTGTGGGGAAGCTACTACTCTCAACAACATCGGCTTAGTATACGCAAATTTGGGAGACAAAGAAAAAGCAAAAGAGTATTTCAACCAATCCCTTCTCCTTAGTCGGAAAGTGGGCGATCGCAATGCGGAAGCTATCACCCTTAACAACATCGGCTTAGTGTACAATAAGTTGGGAGAAAAACAAAAAGCAAGAGAGTATTACAGGCAGTCCCTTCCCCTGAGTCGGGCAGTGGGCAATCGCCGTTGGGAAGCCGTTACCCTCAACAACATCGGCTTATTATACGCAGAATTGGGAGAATACTACATAGCGCTAGAGTATTTTAACCAGTCCCTGTCCTTGAGAAGGGCAGTAGGCGATCGCCGTGGGGAAGCTCTAACCCTAAACAACATCGGCGGTATATACAATGAGGTGAGAGAAGAACAAAAAGCGCTAGAGTATTTCAACCAGTCCCTTCCCCTCAGCAGGGCTATAGGCGCTCTCCGTGTGGAAGCCTTTACGCTTACCAACATCGGCTTACTATACTCCAATTTGGGAGAAAACCAGAAAGCGCTAGAGTCTTACAACCAGTCCCTTTCTCTTTTTCGAGCAATCGGCGCAACCGAGGAAGAAGCTCTCACTCTTTACAGCATGGCTGTTGTCAAACGATCGCTAGGCAATTTTACCGAAGCTCTCAATGATATTGAAGCCTCTCTCAAATTAATTGAAAATCTCCGCAGTAAAATAGCCACCCCAGAAAGTCGCAGCTCATACTTTGCCACAGTACAGGAATACTACAAATTTTACATCGACCTATTAATGCAACTGCACCAAGCTAATCCTAACGCTGGTTATGATATCAAAGCATCCGAAGCCAGAAAACGTGCTAGCAACCCTTAAAAAGCAACGCATTGCAGTAGAAAAATGGTCGTTTAGACAATTATAAAATCGTTCACTTTGTACCAACGGCATTGCCAACAGAAAAATCCCAAACTGTCAGGAATTGTGATTATTCTGATGAAGCATAAGCCGTTCCAAGCCTTGAACCAGCTTATGCCATTTTCCTTATGTTTTCAGACATTAGATGTAAATATGCTCAAAATCTGTCAGCTTTAAGATAGATTTATGGTGAGTGTTTATTCCTTTTCTAAGCTATTTGTATTTTAGATAACAAATTCTCAAAGAATAAGCCTGAATAATATATTTGCTTTGATCTAGATGGATCAGGGGATTACAGACATTTACCATAAAAAAGCAAGCTATGCCGAATCGACGTGATTTTCTTCTTGGTGGGACTGTAGCTGCGGCTGCGACCTTGTTACCAAATAAATTGATTGCTCAAACTCCAACCAATCGATCGGAAATGGCAGCTTTACAGGAAGGATATGTAGGACAGTATCAGGGTGGTGTGTACTTACTGCCAGCCAATGATGAAACAGTCCAATGGGGTTGGTTTAATAATGCAGAGACACCCCGCGCTCGGATTAAATCAGGGGACACCGTTGTCATGGAAACCATGATGGCTTCCATGAATCAAGTTTTGCCGGGGGTATCGATCGAAGAAATTACTAGACTGCGGGTAAATAATCCCGGTCGTGGCCCCCATACGATTACAGGGCCGATCTTTGTAGAGGGCGCAGCACCCGGAGATACTCTCAAAGTCAAAATTAATCGGATTGTGCCTCGTACCTATGGCTCCAACTGGAACCTGCCGGGTAATCTTGCCCTAGGGCAATTCCCAACTAGCTTCCCGGAACCCCAAGTAAAACATTTCTTCCTTGACCTCAAGCGTGGGGTAACAGAATTTTTGCCGGGAATTGAATTACCTGTGCGTCCGTTCCCCGGTATTCTTGGGGTGGCGAGGCCTGAAAGTGGACAATATAGCACCGTACCCCCTGGACCTTTTGGCGGAAACCTCGACTGTAGAGAATTAGTAGAAGGCACAACGATTTACTTACCAGTGTTTGTGGATGGAGCTTTATTGTGGTCTGGGGATTCCCATGCGGTGCAAGGTAATGGTGAGATTAATTTAACAGCGATCGAGTCTGCCTTTAATGAACTGAACCTGACTGTAGAAGTAATTAAGGGTAAACGCCTGACTTGGCCACGGATTGAGTCAGATACTCATTGGATAACGATGGGTTATGATCGAGACCTCAATATTGCGATCGATATTCTGGAAGAAGAAACCCTAAAATTTCTTGCTGAATCTAAAGGCTTAAACACTACTGAAGCTCGTCAATACATGGCAAACTACGGTGATTGTCGAGTAGCAGAGGTGGTCAATCAACTAAAAGGGGTCTATTGCATGTTACCGAAACAACCAACTCCAGTCCTTGCCCCTAACCCTACCACTGATACCTCAGATAGTTTTGTCACCCATGCCATCGATGGTGATGCAATGCAGGCTATGAACATGGCGGCTATGAGTCTTATTGAGAGAATGCAGACCCTAAAAGGACTTGTACCCCTTGATGCCTATTCCCTTGCCAGTTTAGCTATGGATGCACGGATTGGCAAAATAGAGCCGGGAGCAAAACATCTACATTGCTTGATGCCCAAGTCTCTCTGGGTCAGAAGTTAACAGCAGTTTGCGTTCAGATAAGTGGTGCTGCGAGTCCCCTAAATCCCCCTAAATCCCCCTATGTCCCCCTATGTCCTTTGGACAGGCTACGCTAACAAAAGGGGGACTTGAAGATCATTAACTTGGCTTACCAGAATTAAATTTGCTGTAAGGTATTTAGTCCCACAACTCTAAAGTCAAGGGCCTTGCTTAATCAGGGTATGAAAACAATAAGTTGAAAATCCCGTAGTTTTGTGGATACTGGTTTCTCTGACTTGCATATTTAGCCTTTCATACCCTAAATCAGCAATGCCCTTTAACTTTCGCTTCAAATCAATTTTACAGTTTCACGCTTGCATCGCCCACCGTCTCGGGCTATACCTGTGCTGACATACTTTGCTAATCTCAAAGTTAGTTCTTTACCGCAATTGCTCATGGGTAGCCAATCTACAGCCAAAACTATTTTTCTCCTCGCCTCTATGGTGGGCTGGCTTATCGTTGGTGCATCTTTGATGTATCTTTTTCCGGTCGTCGCAGATTGGTTAATATCCTCCGATCGCACCCATCTATGGATGCAGACCCTCAGCCGTAGCGGTTACAATCCTATGCTGGCTTGGGTAGGAGGAGGCATCACTCTGGTTATTACCGTGTCGGGGTATATCCTCTGGCATCAGAGGTTTGAAGGCAAGATTTAGAGCGATGGTCACAGATCGATTTTGGAGCGATCGAGTTGGTGTTAGAGCAGGCAAAGGTTTTCACCGAGTTTGAAGTAGAGACAAATCGTTCCTAATTAACGAATTTCTGATACAAGCCTGTAAGAACATTCAAAACATCCCATCAAGCATTTCGATAACGTCTTGCTGGTCGCGGCCCCGATTGTTTCGTCTCAAAGCATTACCTCACAGCAGCCGAAGCAAAGCATAATCGTGCTTACCAAACAAATTTGTGCGATCGCGCTGTATGACGGTCAACGAAGAAACGGGCTAATTTTGTCCAGTCCCGTCGTCAACCCAGCGACGGATGCTGTGTATTCTAGCCGTCGTGAGCTGGACTACCACGTTAAGAAATCCCCGTCTACCGATGCAGTAACGCAGTATTTGCGGCAAACTCTGTGGTATCGGGTCGAGTTTACCAAGATGAAAATAGAGGGACACGGGCAGGCCAAGATATTCACGCAAGAGGAAATCGAGCTTTTGTTCAACGAAGCTTTGCAAACCGCTCGCGATCGCACCCTCTTCGGAATTTGTTTGTACACCGCTTGCCGCATTGCCGAAGCTTGTTCCCTGGAAGTCATCGATATTTACACTGCCAGAGGTACAGTCCGACCTACAATCAACTTCCGCAAAGCCAACACCAAAGGAAAACTTCAAACCAGGACGATTCCGGTAATCGAAGATTTGCGAAGTCTCCTAACATCTTGGCGTTCCCATGCGGGTCAGACTTATTTATTTCCCGGCCGCTACCCGAACCACCACTGGAAGCATTTGCACCCCAATTCAGCGGATCGGATTTTGAGAGAAGCGTTCGATCGGGCCAACATCGAGGGAGCATCCACCCACAGCTTCCGTCGCACCGCCCTGACTCAGATGAGCAACGCCGGAATTCCGCTGCGGATTATTCAAGAAATCAGCGGTCACAGTAACCTCGAACAGTTGCAGAAATACTTAGAGGTGAAGCCGGATCAAGTCAAAGGAGCGATCGCCAGTCTTTCCATGCTTTCCTACGCGGGGAAAGAGGTATTTCCCCGCGTACAGGATGAATTACCCGCTGGGCCGTTACCGAGAGAGCAACTGTCACAAGGCCGATCAGACTCGGAGCCTGAAGAAATTCCCGACTGGTGACGAGCAATTTTAGATTTTAGATTTTAGATTTTAGATTTTGGATGCAAGGATGAAAGTTACGCATCCCAAAGGGAATGCCTAGAGCTTTCTTTCCCAAGGCAGAAGCCCTCACCCCTGGATTTGTTACAATTCTCGATCGTGTGGAGCAGGTGCATCTACGAAAACCTGCTTTTAGGAGAACTTTTGACTATGTGGCTTAAATTTGGTGTTGCTCCCAGTGGTGAACTGGCGAGCATTGATGAGGTTGTGCGCGGAAAAACTCAGCTAACTTGTCTCTACTGCGGTGGCGGATTGACAGCAAAAAAGGGTTCGGTGAAAGAACATCACTTCGCGCACACCGAGGAAACTTGCAAACCCGTGTCACAGCGGATTAAAACCAAAGCGTTTCCATCGCTGCCCCTCTACGATAATTTCACCATCCAGCTTAAGGGTGATGAATTGGAACAGTTAAAGGTGCTATGGAAAGAGTACGGCGCACAAAATTACGGCATTCCCAGAGACTTGGTAAACTTTCGGTGGGAACTCAAAGGATTGGTGGAGTCGTCGGGCGATCGCTCTTATCACTTTACCGACTTGGGTAAAATCCCAGTGGGTGCGCTTCCCCTGGCGCTGTTCAACCAAGTCCAGGAACCGCTGCTGGTGTCGGAGTTAGTTAAGTTGGAGCAATCCACAGCGGTGGCTGAAGCTGCGGGGTTATCCTGCTTGGACGAACGGCGGGCTGACTTGCTGATTTATCGAGCGCAGCTTCGCCGAATTCTGGTGAACTCGCTCTATTTCCTGGAGGTGAAAGCGGACGGCCACTGCTTCTATAAAATTGGAATTACTGCTCGACCGATCGAGGAACGCATCGCCGAGGTGCAGCGGGATGTCAGAGCGCATTACTCGGATGTGGTTGTTAATTTGCTGGGATTGTGGGAACACCGGGGGAATGTGGAGCTGTACTTCAAGCACCGGTACAAAGCTTTTAATTATCGCATTGGCAAGCTGACAGAGTATTTTGCGTTTCCGAACGTCAAGGCGGTGCTGAATGATTTGTATGAGATGGAGTCCAAAGTGTTGAGTGAGGTTGAGTTGGATGTTTTCAGCTTGCGCTACTTCCCCGAAATCAAATAACCCGTCTTGTGCTGGTAAGATTTGTTAGGCAACTTGATGCCATCTTCTGGGTCGTGGATGCTGGCGCGTAATTGGCGAGAATCTGGATTGGATTTGTCAAGTTTGACGATCGCTAGTCCAGTTTCGTTTGAAGAGGATGATACTGGGCTTGTGGAGTTGGCGATCACTCCTGAAGATTAGGAAAAATACCCATTCGTGCGTCCCAGTAGCGCTCAGCCGGATTTGATGGACAGACCGGAGAGCGATCGCACAATGGGAGAATATGGACTTTGATGAGCGAATTCAGGCTGACCCTACATATATAGATAGAATCTAGGCGTAGGGAATGCAGAGCAGAAGGGTTAGGCGTTTGGTTCGACGGGGTGACGGTAGCTGCCCTTTAAAAAGACGATTGCACTCAAAAATTGTGCTGCAAAATTGTGCAAGATATCACTCTCCTGTTTGCCACCCCTCTAAAGCTGCTAGCAAGATATTAATTAACGGATGATCTACTAACTCTTTTATTGCTTCAACTCCTCCTGATTTTAGCGCACCCAATACCCGTTGTTTCAAAGTTTGGTCGTCTTCAATCTGCTTAATCGCTTCTGTGACGACTACCATTTTTTCAGATGGAGTGTTTGTGGGATAAGTTTGCTCTAATTGTTGTAGTAGCTTCTTAATATCTTCTGCGGCTTCAGCTAGATTTTGTTTAGTGGCGTAGTTATGCTGTGTACCTATTTGAGTGCCGTGGTTTGTCCCGATATTACTGCCTGATACTGTGGCATCTGGCAGATTGTATTGATTGTTTTCTTGCACAGGGTTACTCTCCGATGTTGATGTAACTTCATTATTAAGGATAACTTGATGAGACTGGCTAGCTAATAATTTAACAATTTCGTGCATATCTGAATAGTTTTTACGCTGATATTCGTATAATTCTTTATATTTCTCTACCTCTTTAAGCGCTAATTCATAATTTTGCGTAAATTCACTATGAATTTTTTCCTTATTAGTGTCGGGAGGAACCCTGACTCTGAGGACGATAACTCCATCGCCTTTGTTTTCAATACTCTGGATGGCAAGTTCAGTGCTTTCATTTTCTACTTGCACTTTGTTGAAGGCGGCGACAAAGGCTTTCCAGTCGATTCCTTGCTTAAAAATTAAGTCAACAGTATTTAAAACCTCTTCAAACAGCTTGGTAAATTCTCCCGGTTTAAATTCGCCACTGCTGGGGCGGCGTTCGCGATCGTCAGTTCCTTCTCTGGGGTGTTCTAGGAGATAAATAAATCGACAATCGACATTATCTAAGTTGGTGCTATTTTCAATATTCCACGCTTCTACACAAGCGCCTGTCATGTGAGCGTTGGTAAAGTCAGTGTCAATTGCCTGAGTGAGAGTCAGCTTTGTCCACTCTAAAATGGCTCCCTGGAATGTGGCTTCACTGATATCTGCTTCTTTCAAATTGGCATAACTGAGGTCTGCACCTATTAAATTAGCACCTCGGAGATTAGCACCTAGATAAGATTTTTCCCGACCATTTCCTGTAACGAGTAACGTGCGAATGGCAGTGTTATCTAAGATAGATTTACCGACTCTAGCTAGGTGGAGTTCTTTCGCTTCGTAAAAGCGAGTGCGAGTGAGATTTGCGCCTGTAAATTTGGTGCATTTGAGAGTTGCCTGCGTGAAATTAGCATCAGTTAAATTGGTATTGCGAAAGTTGGTGCCACCCATTGCAGCGAAGAAAAGGGCTATTTTGCGAACAAAGGCGTGTTTTTCATCTCCAGCTAAGGCACGCCCAGCTATGGAATTACTCCACGCTGCCACTGCCACTCCCATTGCCACTGCCCCTGTCACTGTCACTGCCACTATCACTACTATTGTCTCTGTCGGTATCCCTCTATCTGCCAGTGCCCCTGCCACTCCCCTTGCCGCTCCCCCTGCCATTGTTGCCACTGCCCCTGCCACTGCCCCTATGACTGCCACTCTCCTTGCCCCTGCCACTGCCCCTGCCACTGTCACTCCGACTGCCCCTGCCCCTGCCCCTGTGACTACCATTGCTCCTGTCACTGCTGCTGCCCCTGGCACTAAGATTGCCCATTCCGGTAGTATTATTGACACTACCATTTTCCTTGCCACTGCCCCTGCCATTGCCTCTGCCACTGACCCTGCCACTTCCCCTGCCACTAGCGCTGCCCCTGTCACTGCCGCTGCCACTCCCACTGCCGCTGCCCCTGCCCCCAGACCTTGGCGGATAGTGGCAAAAAGGAAAACTACAAGTATTATTAAGACCATTACGCCGGGAATAAGAGTAAATTCAATCAATTCAGGAATGAAAAAAAATGCTACTAAAATACCAGCAAATGCTGAAAAGAATCCTGCTATTAGCGACAGAAATAACGAGAATATTACCAAGACAGTTGCCCAGCGGCGTTGCATTCCCGCTTTCGCTTTGGTGAAATTCGCCCCTATCAAAATAGCATTGGTAAAATTCGCACTTCGGATATCTGCGTGGGAGAAGTTCGCACCCGTAAGGTCTTGATTTTTAAAATTGCGTCCTCGGAGATTTTGATGGGAGAAGTCTTGAAGCATCGTTGATAGCGGAAGAGTGGCTTGCATCTTTATACAAGCAGACTTAGGAATAATCAGGAGTGTTTCACCGCGCCTGCTGTAGTGTATGCACGACAATCCTAGAAACCCGATTTTTTTGCTTAAGTCCTGTGCAGATTGGAAGCGAACGCATATCTCAATGCTAGAGCTTGTGTTTTCGGCAGTCCGATATCCTTGTCGCAGAAAGCCTGCCTGCTGATGTTTGCCTTGGATACTCGATCGAATCTGCGATCGCAAATTGCACCTTTTTCCTCGGCTTGCCCAAACTGCGTGCCAGTCGCGCAATGTGATACGACAACTAGAAACCAGTGCCGCCCGCACTTGTTTGTCTGAAAACATTCTAACCGATTCGTGTTTTCACCTTCTTATTAGAAGAATCGGTGTTTTTAGGAAGTGCTTTTTCTTTCGGTATTCTTTATTTGGGGAAGCCGATCGAAAAACCACTTGAACCCGCAGCGAATTCAGTAACGCTTACAAGGCTTTCAGTAAATGCAGTCGATGTGCACGACGAGCAGAATACCCAATCGATCGTCTAGGGGCATTGAAGTCCCTAGACCACGGGGCGCTTTTACGGTCATCAGAAACTCTTAGGAAAAACGCTGCTGCCAGAAACGCTGCTGAACTCACGTATCTAGCAACTCCTGTAAAATCTGTTCTACTGTTACCTTCAGCGGAGGTAAATTATTCTGTACGATCGCCCAAACTAGGTTTAGCGAAACTCTGAAATATTCATGCACTACAAGGTTTCTAAACGCTACAATTTGCGCCCAAGGCACGGACGAATATCGGCTAGTTAACTCGGACGATAACGCATTTGTTGCTTCTCCAATAATCTGGAGGTGATGAACAATCCAAATTTGGATTAATTCTTGATTATCAAATGCCTGCCTGCCTTGGCTTGCATATCGCTCAATTGCAGCTATTGCATCTAATATATCTTGCAGCCGTTCCGCTTCTCGCCTCATAGGGGTACAGCTTCCTGCAAAACGCGCTCCCGAATGCGTTCTTTGAGCATATCCACTGTGGCGATATCGACCTTGCGATTGAGTAGTTGTTCCAAATCAAGCAATAGCCCACCTGGAAACCAAGGCGTAATTTTCTCTAAATCGTAATCCACTAACAAATCAATATCGCTTTCTGGGGTCGCTTCGCCCCGTGCTACTGAACCGAATACGCGCACGTTGTAGGCTCCGTGCTTTTGGGCAATGGCTAGAATTTGCGATCGCTCACAATACAGTAATTCTTGAATGCCTAATCCTGTTTTGGTCATCAAACCCTCATCAACGCCTTAAAATGGTGCCCTAATCGCTATTTCTAGTCTGGCACTTTCAGCAACAAGTTACGCCCAATTACGCAAGCTATCGCTACACAACGCCATTTGCGATCGCCACTAACACCCCCATCTGCGAGAAACTAAACCCAGACCAAAACCTCAACACCCCCGTCATGCCCAAACTCCCTGAGTGCGATCGCTGTCTCCTCTACGCCCGCAACCCACACTTAGTCTGTGCCGTGCATCCCGCAGGCCCTAACACCAATACTTGCATTGACTTTCGAGAAGACCCCGACGCTGAACCGGAGGAATTGTGGGAACCCGAAGGGGCAAGTTACTACAACGGCGAACTCATTCTGCAACCAAGACAGCGGTGGACTTTGGAACAGCAGCTAGAACTTTTGAACACACACCCGCTGTTTACTGGTCGGTGTCCCCGATGCGAGTTCCCGTTCCCTCAGTATGAAACGCCCCCGGTGCATTGGGATTGTGCGGAGTGCGGATGGATGGATGATGCGGTGTGAGGCGACGGTTCTGTTTTGATAATGGCGATCGTTACTTGCTTTCTAGAGCATTGATGCACCTAGCTTTCTGGTTAAGATTGAATAAGTTGAATAAAGAATTATGGTTTTTTAAGTAAGCTAGCTAGTATTTAGGTAGTTTGATTACTGAATGAGCTTTCCAGTCAAGTTGTTTACGATAGAAAGTAATTTAATCTTCATGAAAAATCTCTACCACAAAGTTGCCGTTGCCTCTGTTTGCACCGCTCTAGGTTTTGTTCTGGGAGCAAATGAAGAAGCTAAAGCAGCTACATTTACCTTGACACCTACTATCCAATTTGGAGCCACTGCAAGTATGTATCAGATGGGTGTGTATGAGGACGTTAGGCTTATCCCTGGGGATGAGTACGTGTCATACGGGCCGGGTAGTATAACAACCAGGTTAGCTGAATTTAATATTAGCAACTTTTTTCTTGCTCCTAACACAATTATTCGTAGTGCTATCTTTCAGGATAAGATATCCAGTTTCCAAGGAGGCCGTCCTGGTACTCTGGGCATCTTTGGCTATTTAGGAAACGGGACAGCCGAAGCATCAGATCTTTTGGGGGATGAAGTATTGTTAACTTCTGTAGATATCTCATCCTCATCTCCGGGTGATACTCTTAGCTTTGACGTAACTCCGTTTGTTAATCAGCGAGTTAGCAATGGCGATACTTTTGCTGGGTTTGCCATCAGTCTCTTGAACGTTGGTGGGGTCGCTCTGGGAGGTACTGATGCTCTTGGTCGTTCCAGTCTAGTAATTGAAACCGTTGATGCTGCCGAACCAGTTCCCGAACCTACCGCAATCTTTGGTTCAGCTCTAGCCCTGGGCTTGGGAGGATGGCTGAAACGAAAGAAATCAAGTCAGCAGCATAAAACAACGTCACAAGGTTAATCTACCGTTTGACAAGAGTTTAAATAAAGTTATCAGTTACGATCGCCAATTCGACTTGCCTGCAAGACATTCAAGAAGCTGGTGGCATTGATGAGGAAGTTGTGCAGGAAGTTATTGAATTCAAAAAGTTTATTTTTAGGACAACTTAAGCTAGGCTGATAAACAAGATTTTGTGGTTGCCCAACGAGCTAATCGATCGTCAGCCCAGTTTTACAGCTAAAAAATAAGAAGATTTTGTACAGGAGGAACCTTGAGCTTAATTAATCTTGTCATACCTTCGCCACCCGGTACTACTGCCGGCATTGGCACAATCTTAAAACTGATGCGGGATAATCCCCAACGTGTCTTAAAAGTTGTGCACTTGTACCGCGAACATCCAGAAAGTTCCAGCACTTTCATCGCATTTTTTAGAGAACCAAATTCTGTTTATCAAATTACAGCAGTTCTCAATGTGTGGGGTACGTCCTTTGGATACACCGGGGAATAGCCTCGCGCTTTGGCGTGTAATTCGCTCTGCAATTGAAGACTTGGAACTTCCTTTTGAACAGCGCGAGTGGCGAGAGTTTTCCCATCTAAAAAAGGTTGATTCATCGGGATTGGTCTGATGGCTCTCGGTCATTGCGAATGCCACCAGATGCCCGACACCAATGACAAATCACATTTCTAATATCCAGGTGGGCGTTGAAAAAAACCAGTTACTTGAGTTAATTTTTCCGCAATCTCTAGCAGTTTTAGATCGCTTCCACGCCGTCCCACCACTTGCACGCCGATGGGTAGTCCTTCTTGTGATTGTGTAAAGGGCAGCACTACGGCAGGGTTGCCAGTTAAATTAAAAATTGTTACGTAAGCACCTATTGCGGTCAAATAAGAGAACTCGCGACCATCCACCTCAATAGGTTCTCCTGGCTGACGGTGGGTGAAAGCAGGCACTGGCACCACTGGACACAGCCAAGCATCCCAATTAGATAAGAAACTTTCGAGATTGGCAATCAGAATATCGCGCTCAATGAGGGCGGTGACATATCGTTGTTGCTGTTGAATCTGCGTCAATTCTGACTGAGATAAACCCAATTCAAAATTATAAATATTGAGGTAAGTATCGCGTACCGCATTGCTATCAAAATTTGGCGGCTCGTTGTGTTGCTCTACACAGCATCCTAGCTCGGTCAGGGATGATGCTAATTTTTCTAGAGCAGATGAGGTTTGAGCTGTGGCTGGAATCTCACCAAAACCTTCTGTCCAAGCGTAACGGCACGATTGTAGCGTGATTGCTGGGTTAACTTGTGTGAATATCGGTATAACTTCTGACTGGCGGGGGTCTGGATCTTGAATCAGTGACAGGCACAATCGCAAGTCTTCTACAGAGCGGGCAAGAGGCCCTATTGTTTGTAAGTGGTGGATAGTTTTAGGTGTTCCGGGCAACTCTGGAATATGCCCAAATGTTGAAACTCTATACTCGGTTGGTTTCAAGCCGAAAATGCCACAGAAGTGAGAGGGAACGCGGATTGACCCACCAATATCACTACCAAGTTCTAGAGGGGATAACCCCGCAGCGATCGCACTCGCTCCACCCCCAGTGCTGCCACCTGGTGTATATTCATGGTTCCAGGGGTTGTTGGTTCTACCAAACAGAGGACTGTTGGTCTGAAAGTTATCAGCTAGTTGTGGTGTATTCGTCTTGCCCAAAATAATGGCTCCAGCAGCGCGTAATCGAGCGACGACGGTAGCATCTTGCTTGGGGACGTAATTAGCTAAGGGTTGATAACTGCTGGTTGTGCGTAATCCTTTGGTTTCGAGGGTGTCTTTGATAGTTACGGGAACTCCATGTAAAATCCCCCAATTTTCTCCTTGAGCTAATGCTCGATCTGCTGCTTTCGACTGCGCGATCGCATTTTCTGCATCCAGAGTCACAATTGCATTTAGCTCTGGGTTGTATTGAGCAATCTGACTCAAATAAGCTTCTATTACTTCTGTGGAAGAGACTTGGCGGTCGCGGATTGCTTTTGCTAATTGATGAGCAGATAAAAAAACTAAATCATTCATTCTACTTAACTATACTGTTAGGAAATCAAACTATTTTTCATTCATAATTCAGACGTTCTGTTGGGCTTGCCCAATATTTAATTAAATCCGTTCTAGTAATTAATCCCACCGGAATACTATTTTGTTCAATAATAATAGCATTAGTTGCTGATAAAAAAACTCTATAAGCTTCGGAAATATCGACTTTCTCATCTAAACTCGGTAAAGGTTTACTCATAACAGGCGCAACTTTTTGGTGAGAAAAATCAATCCCTTCATGCAGTAGTTTCATTAAAGCTGCTTCATTTAAACTGCCAATGATGTGATGGTTTTCAATAACTGGAACTTGTGAGATATTCAGTCTTTGCATAACTTCGATGACTTGACTCAATGTGTCCTGCGAACTCACAGAAACGAGTGAGGGAAAATCTTGTTTCTGGGCAAGTATCTCTTGCAGTTTTATTGTTTTTTTTGTTGGTTCTTCCCAAAAACCATTTTCCTGCATCCAGGAATCAGAATAGATTTTATTGATGTAGTTTCTTCCTGTATCTGGTAACAGCACTACAATCTGTTTCGGTTCTGATAATCTGGCTGCATATTTAAGGGCTGCTGCTACTGCTGTACCGCAAGAGCCTCCCACCAATAAACCTTCTTCTCGCGCTAGACGGCGAGCCATATTAAAAGACTCACGATCGCTAACTCTGACCATTTCATCTATTACTTGGCGGTTAAACGTCTTCGGAATAAAATCTTCACCAATTCCCTCAACCTGGTAAATTTTGGGGGTGTCACCAGAGAAAATAGAACCTTCTGGATCTGCGCCAACAATTACTATATTTTGATTTTGTTCTTTCAGATACTTGCCAACTCCAGAAATTGTGCCACCTGTTCCCATCGCCGCAACAAAAACATCAACTTTCCCATTACTATCTGACCAAATTTCTGGACCTGTCGTTAAGTAATGGGCTAACGGATTATTAGGATTAGCAAATTGATCGGGTCTATAAGCTCCTGATATTTCTTTAGTAAGCCTTTCTGCGACACCGTTGAAACTTTCTGGAGAGTCAGGCCCAACTGATGTCGGCGTAATTACTACTTCGGCTCCATAAGCTTTAAGTAAGTTAATTTTATCCTGGCTCATTTTATCCGGCATCACAAATATGCAGCGATATTTTTTTATCGCAGCGATTAGCGCCAGACCAACTCCCGTATTTCCTGCTGTTGCCTCAATTATTGTCCCACCAGGTTGCAGTTTACCGGCTTTCTCTGCGGCTTCAATCATGGACAGAGCTATTCTATCTTTCGTACTACCACCCGGATTAAGGTATTCTACCTTGCTATAAATTGTTGATGGAATTTCTTGACTAATACTATTAAGTTTAATCAGGGGAGTTCGGCCAACCGCTTCTAGAATATTATTGTAAGTCGCCATTAGAATGTTTCTAGTATTTTATAATGTTGTATTGCCGTTTGATGTTGAGAAAAAAACTTCAGACTAAACTCCACCCAATGCGTTGGCAGTAGCGTGTTCTATAGCTGCTTGAATTTTCGGCAGGGCACGGGAAATCATGTCTTGGTTGGCAGTCAGAGAAATTCGGAAATAACCCGGTATTTCCTGAAGTGTCCCAGGGAAGACAAAAACATCGTAGCGAGCTAGCAATTCGGCAAAAGCACAATCGTCTGACCAGGGTGACTCTACTAACAAAAAGAATGTCCCTTCAGGTATTTGTAATTTGTAACCCATTTCTTGGAGTGCCTTCACCATCCAATCGCGTTTGCGTTGTAAATGCTCTATATCGATGGTGAGTGGCTCCAAGTCAACGAGGGCATATTGCATCAATGCACTGGGGAAACACCAACCAAAGGGACTGCCTTGCAGTGTACGAATTATGCGCCGTATTGATTCCCGTTCAGGCATTGTGGGTGGCAAGGCAATATAGCCGATGCGTTGACCGGGAGCCATCCAGACCTTACTGTAACCATAGATGAGGAAGGAAAACGGGTAGAACTGGGTGGGACTCGGACAAGTTTGCCCGTCGAACACAATGCGGCTGAAGGTTTCATCGGAAATCAGGTAGATGGGTTTACCGTAGCGATTGGAGGCATTGGTGAGCAGATTTGCTAATTGTTGTAGGGTGGTTGCTGAAAAAATCTTGCCTGTGGGGTTGTGGGGTGAATTGATAACGATCGCTCTGGTACGTTCCGTTATGGCAGCCGCTATCGCATCGAGATCCAAATCAAAAGTAGTTGGATTGACGGAAACGCCCACCGGAACTGCACCAGCAACATGAATCATCCGCCTGTAGTTTAGCCAAGGTGGGGTGATGATAATCACCTCGTCTCCTATTTCGGTCAGCATCTGAAGACAAATATTCAGACTAATCAGACTACCGTTGGTCAAGAAAATATCTTCAGGTGCGATCGCGAGTCCGCGTTGCATCTTCAGACCTTCTGACACAGCGACTCGTGCTTGTGGAAGGTTGTCTTTGTAACCGAACCAACTCTCATTTTGCGGAATGCTCCAGCGTTGAAGGGCTTCTACAAAGCCTGGTGGGGGCAGTTCGTGAGCGTCACCCTCAGTAAAATCAATGCTCCCCGGTTCATGCTTGCGATTCATGTAGTTTGCCTTGGCAAGGAGTTCACTGGGGGTCGGGGCTTGAATCGCCTTGAGCAGTCGGGACGAGATTGTATGAGTTTTTATATCGGGATTCTCTTTAGTATCCGCTTCTTGTGCCTCCTGTAGCATTTTACTTGGTGGTTGTATTGGATCTGCCATAATATAAGGTAAGTTGACCTACTTATGTTAATCATAATCGCTGTTAGGACTTACGCACTGAGTGCCAAATTGCGTCATTCTAAGCATCGCATTAGCGCAGTGGCTCCGCAGGATTTAAAACCGACATCCACGCCCACAGCAACTATCCCGCGCTTGAACTGCAACTGCTGTGGAACCATTAAAGAAGAGTTGAAAATGATTGATAATCAACAGTTGTCACTAATTGCTTAAATGACTGATTCGCCCATCGAACCGCTGGATTTACTAGACACGGATTACGCTGACATCCTTGCCAACA
Organism: Microcoleus sp. B5-D4; assembly: GCF_036705145.1. Taxonomy (NCBI): domain Bacteria; kingdom Bacillati; phylum Cyanobacteriota; class Cyanophyceae; order Oscillatoriales; family Microcoleaceae; genus Microcoleus; species Microcoleus sp. B5-D4. The sequence goes on from NZ_JAUBTV010000012.1 coordinate 104,265, forward strand.
GCAGCCATCCATCATTTGAACTACAACTGGTGAGGTCGGGGATTGAGCCAGCAAGAGCCCGCACCGCCACCAACTTCATCGCCCTAATGCGCCAAAAACCGGACACTCCCGAAGGATGGGCAGCTTTAACCGAGGCTTGGGAAGAGGCTTGTGGCTTCGAGCCCGAACTCGAACACCTGCAACTGCTCGTACAATTGCTGTGGAACAATCATTCGTAACGGTGCAAGCGATAGATAATCCGCAGCGTTTAGTTGAGTTCACCGCAGTAAGTTAGCAAAAGCATCAACAGGCAATCCCTCTTTGAGCAAGGAAAACTTTTCGATGTAGTTGCCATCAAATATGCTGAGGTTATCTATGCGAGTGCGGGCTGCTAAAACAGACTCCACCCATGTTGTAGAAAGCGGAACTCCAAAATAGCAACCGGGAGAATCCCAAGTTGGGTCGATAGCGTATCCATCGGGTGTGAGCAACCAAGCATGGCTAATTGGAAATCCAACATCGGCATGAAGGGCGTATCCTTCGACGTAGGTGAGGCTGTCCGAAGCAAACGCTAACTTCTGGCAATTCCAATAACCAAACTTCGGTGCGCCACATTCGATCGTTTCGGGCAATGACTGGGGTTCCATAATGAAGCCGCAGTCTAAGACTAATTCTTCATAGCGTTGATACATCCAATTGGCTCTGGCGGGCACTGGTTCCATTGCTGCAACTACACTTTCTAAGTAGCGCTTTATCTGCTCTCCTGAGATAGTTTGAGTTAGATTAGTCACGGTAAAATTCCTGTTCTATTGAGTTTACTTGTTCGAGCTTTGCAATCGATTCCACAGGGGCATTAGTTTGATATCCTGGGGATTGTACAGGAGTTCCTTGAATACGGGGAACTCTTTGGCGTACATTTTATATAGCTTGGGATTGCTTTGGAGGCTAGCTTCGGTGTTAGCGATTCTATCAGCCAATTTAACAATCAAAGCTTTTTTGTTGGACTGGATTTTTAAGGCAGTTTTGCGAAAGCAATCGACTCGGTTTCCCCCGGACTCACTGGTTACAGCCCACACAATATCCGCTGTTTCTTTCCCAAATTCAGACACAAGCATCTCATAAGTTGTTGGCGTATCTTCTAGCGTATCGTGGAGCCATCCTGCTGCTGCAATTGCTTCATCGCCTGCATAACCGAATTCGCTTAGCACTTGAGATACTTGAGCTAGATGATACGAGTAGGGATGCTCACCGTATTTTTGAGTGCCGTGTTGGGCGATCGCAAATTCTTTAGCGGTGTCTGTAATGTTCATGACATTCAATTAATTCGAGGTTAGGCAAGAGCATCTGCCGGAAATCCTTGTTTGAAAATCGAAAAATCTTCGAGATGATTCCCCTGCAAAATACTCAATTCATCAGTGCGTCCCTTCTGCTTTCGAGAATTCCAAATAGATTTTATCCACGATGTCGCCAAGGGAATGCCCAAATAACAGCAGCCGAAAGGTTCCCAAGTCGGGTCAATAACGTATCCGTTGGCATCGAGCAGCCAAGCATGGTGCAGCGGGAGAGATACGCCTTGCGCCATCGCGTAGCCTTCGACGTAAGTAAGGCTGCGGTTTTTTAAGACTAAGCGCTGGCAGTTGGCGTAGCAGAAGCTCGGTTGACCTTGTTTGATGTTTTTGGGTAGCGGTTTGGGTTCCATCACCCTGCCACACTCTAAGACCAATTCCTCAAACCCCCGGTACTTCCAATCCGTTCTGCCTGGTACTGTTTTCATGACAGCAACTAAATCTTGCAAGTATCCTTTGAATTGCTCTATTTCCGTAGTTTCAGTTGGATTATTCATCGCTTTGTTGGGTTTCTGAGTTTGTGTCGTTGGAAGAAATCGCCATAAATAATTGATATTTGCCAATCAAATTGTTAACTTTGGAAGCATCTACATTAGTATGCGAACCTATTGCCTTGCCTTCTTTGACCCGGCGCGTAATTATCTGCAACGATTCCTCTAATTCTTCGATTTCTGATAGTAATGTTGCCTTAATTGTTTCAACGTCCACAATCTCCTCCTAATTGTTGTTCCAGATTCATCAACTTTCCCAGCTTTCGGTTGAGCAAATCGGCATCGCTTTCACCCTCGCATCGCTCCTTCTCTAACCATTCTAGAATCTCAGGCTTGGGGCGAAACGAGAACACGGGGCGCTTGCTGTCGTACTTAGCTTTGGCTTTGCGGATAACTTCGGGATTGTTGGTGTGATATTGTTGCTGTGGTGAGATTTCCACAACTTCGATCGTCGTCCATCGGTTTCGGAGTTTGTCGCCACCTGGCTCTACCAAAAGCTTAGCTAAGTAATTGTTAGCGCCCCGTTCGGTTTTCCAAGTCTTCGCTCCTTCCAAAGTACCCGAATCAATGGAGTTGTATTCGGGATTCCCCTGAGTTTGGATTAGGTAGCGCACTTTGCTATCCTTTTTGAACCTGATGGCGTACAAACTCAACTTGTGACCTCCTGCAACCGCTGCTGCTGATAGCGTTCCCAAGCTTGCACCGCCAATTCTTCAAAATGAGTGTCAGGGTATTCGGGTGAGAAAGCCTCGGAACTATGATTGCGATAAGCCTGTTCGGCTGCTTTTTCTACTTGGATACGAGCTATCAGAAACTGGGATTTGTGTAGGAGTGAACCTATTTCCGCTTCTGCGATTACTATGTAACTGTTGGGGTATTGAGCCACGGCTTTGTCAGCACCCCTGCGCGTTTTCCAGCGCCTAGCACTCGACAAAGTATGGGCGTAGTAAAACTGGTCGGGTTGTCTGATGGATTGAGCTACAAACATCTGTATTTTTCTCTAGGCTATGTGGCAACCAAGCTTTAGATACGGCATATTTAAAGCTTGATTGTGTGGCGAGTTAACTGACTAGCGGAGTCGGTATTCGGTTTCTAAGTATCGGATGAGCGACCTCCACTTTTCCTTACACAAAAGCGTAAATTCAGCACGTTTGGGTTCTGGGATTCGGTAGCCTGCCACTGCTGCCCATCCCGAACACTTATCAAGCTCGCGACCTCCTCTGTCTCGAAAAACTTTGTACAATTCTTGCATGGCTAGGCTGGCCACAAGGTCTAATTCATCGTCCGTAGCAAGAGGAAGAGTATCAAATTCCTCGTGGGCGATCGCACTTGATTCTACTTCTATCCCTAGATAATTTACTTTTTTCATGGCAATCCTCCTACTTTTCTACAACTTGACAGCCTAACTCAACCCGAATCACCTCAAAAAAGGCATCGACCAATCTTTTATATGAGGACGATCCGCTTTTTGCAGAAGAATAAATAGGAAAAAGATTTTCTTCATTCAGTTGGTGCATCATTTTGCCGATCGATTCTTGACTGTAAGCTAGGCGGGTAAACTACAAAGCCACCGCCTGATTCATCCCACAAACATTTCACTTTGGTACAACTGAGCACGTCCTGAATATCAGCGACTCTTGCTGCTGGGCCAGACCAAAAGAAGCGACCGCCGTAGTGACTGACTGGGATTTGGGCTGCTGCCATGTCCAAGCAAAATTGGCGGTGTTCCGGTTCCGAGTATCTGTTAGCTATTCCCATAACCGCGCTTCCTTGCCGTGGCCCAGGGCTGTTGCCACCGAGTACGGCATCGTATTGATTGGGTTGACTCATGTTCAGCGTTCCTCCTGATTTAGTACCTGCGGCATCTGATACCTTGCATTAACTTCTAAGTCCCCGAATTCAACTTCTTGTTCTTCGAGATAATTGTCTATTTCACCCAAGCAGGCTGCCGCCATTTTTAAATACACTTTCATTCTCGGATTGTTGCCGTGAATATCTTCAATTTCCCAACCCTCTCCTTTTGCTAGAACAACCGCCAGTCTTTCGACTAATTCGTGATACATTGTTATGACTCCTGATTTGATAGGGTTGATATCTAAATACATGATGCTACGATCCCGGTTATTTGTTTAGGTAGCGTCAGTGCTAGAAGCTAATTGGTGAATGCGGATAATCTCACTCTGCACCCAATCGATTGTTGATTGAGCTTCAAAAGGTAAAGATTTGTTGGGTGCAAGAGTGTATTCATACTCCCCTTTTTTGACTCCAAAACCTGCATAGTTCCACCCCTCACTATCTTGGATATCCCATTCTTCCGAGTAACCGCTAGTAACGGGAGAATCCAGTTTGTTGATTTTCAATCCTTTGAAGGACAAGGATTTCTGTAGCTCAGAAATAATGAACTCCGTTGTCTTCATGCTTTCTTCTTTTTCAACGTCGTTTTGTCTGCCATCACACCACCTATCACCAAACTGTCGAACTAAACTTCTAATAAGGCGCTTAAGATAGCGATTGCGGATACTTTTCGTTCAATTGTTGGAGCAATTTCGGAGCCCTCCAGGAGACAAGATTGATGAGAGCTTCTAACCGCTCGTACCAATATTTACGGAGCGCATCAATTTCGGAATTGGCTAAGTTTTGATGCTGTTGGGTTAAGTCTGTCGTCGCCCATTCAATCGCTTGCTTGGCTTTTTGGAGCTGGGCGATACAAAGCGCGTACTCCGATTCAATTTCAGCCTCGAATTCTTCAGCAAGGACTTGCTGCTGTTGGGTCATGTATTCTTTGCCTTTGAACATATCTAATATCTTGCTAGTGAGGAAACTGTCGATTTCAACTTGCGCGGGATGCAGTTATTTTTAAATGCACCTTGATTCTGGGATTGTCTGAATGACTGTCATCTTTCTCCCTTGTCGAACATCGCTCGGTCTGCTGCCACCCCATCTATCACCAAACTCTCGAATACAGCTTCAATCCAGATAGTCGCTCCCGAACACCGAGCTTGGCTGGCATCCTGAATCAACACGCACCCGCTGGTGAACTCAACCCGTTTGGCATAGACCGACCCCAAGTAAGTGTTGATGCTGATGGCCCGCTCGTCCACCAAAACTTTCCTCAGCTTGCTAGCTTTTTTATTGGCGGCAGTGATGTGCCTATTCACGTAAATCTGTGCTTTCATTAATCTTGCATCCGAACTTGCTTTTGGTGCTGGGCGATCGCTCTTGACTTTGACCGGACTTGGGCGATCGCCTTTTTGATAACCTGCTAGCTAGTGTAGTTAGTTTACGAACTATTGTCAAGGCGCGTATGTCACATTTTTGGGGAGATGCACCATCAATAGAGGATTATTGGCGGGGCATCATTCTCTTTGGGAGGAACGTCGCCTCGTACAAGTTTGCGCTAGCTCAGTCGTTGTTGGAGTTAGCACCCGGTGGTAAAAGCATCATCGCCTTGGAGGAGTTGGCAGAACCATTTGCGCGGAACCTTTGCGAACATTTGAGCCTAGTTCCAAAGCAAACCACATCGCCGTCTAGCAAATATTTAAAAACTTGCCAGGATTTTAACGCAGGCATTATCAGCAGAGAGCAGTTAGTTGAGGAAACAGTCAAGCTTGGGTTCAGTTGCGTAATTGATGCGTTTCACAACGTCAATAGAGCGGAGACACCCGTGCGTTTCTTCAGTAGTGAAAGCCAGGGTGCTAAAGCGATCGCTCTGACCGATGAGTTATTTGGGATGTTGGAGGGAAACCAAGGGCAGAACTTACCCCAAGAGGTTGACGCGCGGTGGCGGTTGGTGGAAACGGCATGGGAATTGAAAGTATCCCGCAACCTCATCTCAATTGGTTGCGACCTCGACGAAAGCCTGCTATTTACTCAAAATCGCGCTCGCCGTGTCAACATTACCTCGTGTCGCGGTGCTTTAAACGGCTATCAAAAAGGTAAGTGTTTCTACTGCTTTGGCGATATTTCGATTATCAGCAGCGCGATCGATTTAACGGATGTAGACCACTTTTTCCCCCGCGTTCTAATCAACTACAACATCGCTCATCCCATTGACGGCATCTGGAATCTCGTGCTAGCTTGCGTTAGCTGCAATCGCGGTGTGGGTGGGAAGTTCGACCAACTCCCGCATCAACGGTATCTCGAAAGGCTTAGTACCAGGAACGAGTTTTTGATTAGCAGCCACCACCCGTTACGCGAAACGCTGATACAGCAGACGGGTAATTCAGAACCCAAACGCCGTTCTTTTTTGATAGGCAACTACAATGCAGCAAAAACGGGTAGGCTAATTAATAGTAACTGGCAACCTGCTTTTGAGTATCCCCCAGCTTTTTGATTGATGGTTCAACCAATGGCTAATAAATTTCAACGAATCAAGCTTTACTTCAACGTAGAAAAGATTTGTTTGGGCGGTGTAGATAACGACTGGTGGCTCAAAGATTTTGACGGCGATTATTGGGGTTCTGATTACTTTTGGCTACCAATTGGCTATAACCCGATTGGAAAACATGGAGATGAACTTTTACACCTCGCGCTTAACTAATCCGATGAAAGACTACCGATGCACCCGCAACGCGCCCTACCCCTGCGACTGTTGCTACTTAGTTTTCAAGTTAGTCAAGTCGATCGACTACAAATTATCCTAGTTCACCCCACACAAATTGTTTATGAACGCTCAAAGTCACTCCATATTAAAATCACATCCCATTCCCGGTGATGGCTCTCAAGCCCCAGGTTACATTACTCTCAGAGAATGGCGCACCGGTGAAGAATGGGTAACGCATTTTTTCAATGCCCAAGATGGTGGATTTTATTACGGCCGGTACTTCACGGACTTAGCTGAAGCTGAAGCTAACTTCGAGGAGCGGGTAAAGGAATATCTCGGTTTGTTGGGTAAGTTGCCTACTTCAGTGGAAGCTGAGGAACCTATCAAAATCCCGGAGTGCATCCTTCAAGGTATTGATGCAGTTCGAGAGGCAAACACGACCAATATGTTCAATGTCAACACTGTTCGCCTTCAAGCCGTAGCTTTGGGATATTTTGAAACCGCACAATGGATTGAAGCAAACTTGGAAACCTATAGCAACGGCGTGTTTAGGGGATTCGCAGCTCTATAAACTGGATGGAGCGAACAGCAAAAGCGATCGTCCCAATTGTGAGAAACGAGCTATGGCAAAACCAAAGAGGTATCCCGATAATTGGTCTGACATCGCGCTATCAGTCAAGGAAAACGCGGGGTGGCGCTGCACTAAGTGCCATCAACAATGCCTGCGACCCGGTAAACTCCGACCCGGTAAACTCCGACCCGGTAAACAAAGCGGCTTAACCAAATCTGAACGATGCGCTTTAACTTTGACGGTACATCATCGCAACCGGATACCGGAGGACAACCGCCCTGAAAACTTAATCGCTCTGTGTACCGCGTGTCATCTTTCGTATCATAATCGGGGTCAGTCGAACGTATCGCCTGGGCAATTATCCCTGTTCCCTGATGATGACATTGATTGGAATATCATGAATTTTTCTGAGGAATCGGCACGGGGCAATTAATTTGATCCGAATCCGCTGGCATCTTCTTAATTCACTGGGGCTGCTATGCAATCTCAAGAGAGTTCGGTGGTTTCCATTTGATTCTTTCGTTAGCTGTTTTCGGAGTCGCCCGAAGTAGCTAACGAAGAATCAAAAACAATTATTTCCTTTCGGGAGTGCTAAATGATTTGGCATCCCAGATACCCCAGACTTCCCGTGCAGAAGATACGGCTCCTTGAAGCGCTTCTGCTGCCGATCGCCCGAACACTACGATTTGGCGGGGTGGATTGTACTTGCGGGTAACGGTAACGCTCCACCGAAATTGATGGCTTCTGAGTGCTCTCATCGATCGTCCCTCCCGTCGCCTGGAGATGGTGCTGTCGGTGCGTTGGATTCGCTTGATATTCGCCAACACAATGCGCTTGCTAGTTGGTTTTGTTCGACACGCTCCAGAACTCGCACTGTCGGAAACCACGCCTGCAAGTGGGATAAGTCGTTGTTGACGCTACCCGAATATGCTTGAAACGGGTCGGCTTCCAAACAAACAAAGGTTCGTAAAGTGTAAAGCTCATCCAAGTTGAGTCCGTCCAATCTGTTGATTAAGGATTCGATGGAATATTTTCGGGGCGTTGTGTGTCCCGTAATCGCTTGTTCCCCCAGTTCCCACCAACTCATCATGTTGGTTCGTTCGGTGTCACACAAAATCTCTGACTTCCGAACGCAGATGTAAACAGGCTGTCCGTCTTCCTCTAGCGGGTTGTCTCGATCGTCCTGTAGGCGACCGGTGACTGTTTCAGAACGAACGTCGGTCACTTCCATGCGTCCCATTGTGGTTGTGACGCGGGGATTGGGTATTTCTACAAAGCTTGGTCGGGCGGGTTGCGATGGCTGCCCGTGATCTGCGAACATAGAGGAAATCTCCCGAAAGTGAGTGCCATACCCCGCCCCAGAAGATTGCGAGTCAGAGGAGGCGGGGTTTGGTTTTGGGTTTTTGACGCTAACAAAGCTAAGTAAAGCAACCACATCGGGAGTACAGATAACTGTTTCATGCTTCTGCTTGGTTTGTCGGCGTTCGTGAGTGTATGATAACTCATACGGGATAGTTGATGCAAACATCCCGTATGTACCTATTAACCCATTAAGCAAAAAAAGAGCTTTAACGGGTAGTCTGGGATATATAAAGTAATTGCGTTAGATATCCCAGTGGCCGACCGAAAAACTACAGAACCAGTACCTACCTTGAAAGTCACATTTCCTTCTCGAACACTTCGAGAACGGTTCAAGGCTATTTGTGCGTTGAACGGAAAAAACATGAATGAAGTGCTTATCGATTTGGTCAAACAGTACATAGAACAAAATCAGGGGAACGATCGCCCTGAAACTGAAAGCGACACAAGCGGCTGAGCCTGTAAAAGTTCAGAAGCTCGACAGGAGTGTAAGTTATACGTCTCGAATTTCTGAGCGATCGCAAACACTCACAATCTCGAACACTCCGACAATCGGTTTGGGTGCGATCCTCAAAAGATTCCGATACGCCGAAAGCTTCATAAAATTGCGATTTTAGGCACAACCATAGTAAGCGTGAGGCGTTTCAAACTTTTTGAGTTTACAAACGCTCAAACGCTTACTAGGAGAAGCTGGAGGCGTTTCAAAACACATCAATTTAAAGGAGTGACCGCAATGATTGGATGGCCATTTAGCAAAAGTGAGGATGACGATTCGGAGCAGGAAAACAGACATTCGGCATCATCTGAAGAAGATTGCAAGGAGATGGAAAAGAAGTACGGGTGGGAACTCAAAAGAGTTGAACAAAACGAGGACGATTCAGACCTCGAAGTCGATTGCGTCTTCAAAGGCAAACAGACCAGCTTCTGGGATTTGTGGGGCGACCACCAAGACGATCGAGATAAAGATGAGGTATAAACAATGACATTACTCGAACAAATAACACCAACTGAAGACATCGAACTATACGACCCATTGGCAAGCAAGTCTACGCTGAACCTTTACCTAGTCAAAGAGCAAGAAAAATGGGTACCGATCGAGAGTAAAGAGCTTGTGATTGGGAAACAGTTGACTCGACTGTTACAGCTTTCTCACGATTCGCGTCCACTACTGAAGCGTCAGGTCAAACTTGGCGAACGGCTCACTTACCACGTAAAAAAAGAGGGTAGCCCTTGGAAAGCTTACCTTGTGGTTCCTTCGGACTGGGTAGTGGTCAGAGTGTTTCGGTACGAAGCTGACCTATCAGAGGTTGAAGGGGATATGCCGGAGTTTCGGGATGTACAGATTGCTTACTGCGAACGCCAGCCTTTGACACCAGAGGAAGCTGAAACAATGACTTATGAGATTGTTAGCCAGGTTTCTGTGGATTCATGCGGTGGCGATAAGGAAGCTTATCAACAATTCCTTGCCAGCCAGCAATCTAAGCCATACGTCCGCGTATAGAATTTGAAAAGGCTGTTGCCGACAAGCGATCGCCCGCATCGATTAGACCAGACCAAAAAAAAGAGTCCGCAGTCTTTAGAAGAGACGGCAGACAAACAAATTTCAAAAACTTTAGATTCATCATAGTCTATTTCTGCCACTACCGCATCATTTGCACCTTTGCACCTCAGCGGTAGTTACAGCAGAGCCGTCTCTTCTACATTTAGCGGGTTTTTGTACAAAAACCAGTTAGCACCGCTATGAGTAGCGAGAGAGGCATCTATGAATGTTGTACAGCAAATTCAATCTACCGCGTACCTTTGCCCCAAACACAAGAGCCACATTGAGAGCCGGGGGTTGTTGAATGATTGGAGTTACGCCAACTGTCGAACCGTATCTGCGGATGAGGCATCATTTTACTTGGGGTACACGGCAAAGTCTGGCGGTATCCTGTTTGTGGGAAAAACAACACAATTCCAATTCAGACCGGACAAGCCTTGGAAATCAGAAAGCTGCAAGAAAGCGCCCAAATATCGGACTCCCGTTGGTGAATACGACGCATTCTTGCCCCAGCATCCCACCGACAAAAACTACTGGGATACCGAAAATCTCAAGCAGCACTGCTACCGCATCAACGACCATCCGTGCATTGTCCTCACTGAAGGCCCGTTCAAAGGAATCGCCGGGTGCGCTAACGACATCCCAACTATTGCACTGCTGGGCGTTTCAATGGGTCTTACCTCTAAAAAAGGAGACATTCAAGGCAAGCGCTACTTGGTCGAAACTTTAGAAAAGTACGCCCGTGCAGGTTTTGGGTTTATCTTTGCCTTCGATGCCGATGCCGCCACCAACCCAAACGTCACCTGGGAACAGCGGAAACTCGGTCTACAGTTGCTCAAATTCGACGTTCCGGTCTACAGTGCAACTGGAGGTTGGGATGCGGGCATCGAAGGCGAGACAAAAGGCATGGATGATTTGATTCAACGAAAGAGCATTGAAGCTTTTAGGAAAGTGCTGGCCACGTCCGTTACTTTTAAGGACTGGGAATCAAAAACCTTTGGAGGCGACGGCGGCAGTGGTGGAACTAGAGACAGATACTTAGTCCCCAAGTCCACAACGTTTGAGGTACATTGCCTCAAGAATTTATTCGGAGATGATTGGATAGTCATCAATGATGCTTTCTACCAATGGAACGGGCGCTATTGGCAATTCCAAGATGAAGCGGATGTGAACAAACTCATCGGCGACTTTACTGAGAATTGCTACGAAACAGCAGAAGTCGGCAAAAAGTTTAAGTTCGGCACTAACAAATTCTTAGATTCGGCTTTTAAATATTGCCGGAAGGTGCTGCACCAGAAGGTTGACACTTCTCGGAACCACCTCAAATCATTCTCAAACGGCACTGTGGATTTGAGAACTGGCGAACTGTTCCCACACGACAAGGAACATTACCTGCTTTCTTGTTCCCCCTGCGATTATGTGCCGGGGTCAGAATGTCCAGCCGAATTTAAGAAATTCATACTTTCTGCCTACGGTATCGAGCAAGTAGAAGTCATCAGGGCTTTGACTTCGATGTACTTAGACCCAACCGCACCTTACGGGAAATTTGCTTACTTGATTGGGGATAGCGGTAGCGGGAAAGGCGTGATGCTGCGGACTTGGGCAAACTTACTCGGCGAAGAAAACAGCGTTAGTTCCAATAGCTTGACCGAACTGACAAAACCTGAAGGTCGGCATCAATTATTAACTGGTAAATCCTTGTTTTACATCCCCGACGCGGGCGGATTTCTTAGCGGACTCAAAGCTTTTTACGAATTGGTAGACAATGGCGGCATTTCGGGACGGGCTCTATTTTCGGCATCGGCTTACCAGAAAAAATGGAACGTGCGATTTGCGATCGCCTCCGTCGAACACATCCAAACGGAGAACAGTGGCGATGGTTGGGACAGGCGCTGCATTCCGTTGCAAACCCGCGCCCGCATCGCCAACATTGAAGACCCGGAGCTAGGACGCAAGTTATCCACTGAGTTAGGTTCGATCGCCAGTTGGGCGTTATCAATGGACAAGACAGAACGCGACCGCATTTTGCTCGTACCGTCCACCAATCCATCAATTGTCGCGTTGAAACAGGATGGCGCGATTCTAGGGGATAGCGTCCGTTCGTTTGTCGATCGCTGTTTGAGAGCGGGTGGCGATAGTTACGTTGGTAGTGATCTGCACAGTTGGTACGTGGCGTACTGCAAAGCCCACAATCTCTCGCCAAGCGGTTACAACAAGTTCGTTCACCACTTGCAGCGAGTATTGTCAAATCACTGGAAAGCTTCCGAGGTTGTGCGAGAAGGCGACAAAATCAAGCGCATTCCGGCTCAGTGGCAGGGACTTCAGATTTTACCGTGCTTTGTTGATGTAGCAATCGCGGAGGATGAAGATGGCAGCAACCGCCCCCACATCCCGAACTGGGCTTGCATCAAAACTATTTGCTGTGATGGTGGATTGCAAGAATTAACTCAAACCCGCACGGTTACAGGCACTTCAAAGATTGCAGAAATTCCAGCACATTCTCAAATAGCTCAAACCGTTGTGGTTACAGGCGTTACCAGCAATTCTGAAATTGTTACAACATCTGAAAACGCTGAAACCCGCATGGTTACAGACGTTACAGCGTTACAAGATGAAAGTAGCCAATCTGAAAAAACACCATCACCTGACATCGCCCAGAGTGTTAATCATAAAGTCGAGTCTCAGCCAGTAACTGATGTAACGCCTGTAACAGCGCCTGTTACACCCACTTTTGATCCCGAACCCAAACCATGTAACAACTCAAAAACTTGTAACAATTCGATCGCCCCTCCACTCGAATTCACCCCCGGCGATCGAGTGAAAGTTTCGGATCAGTATCCCGGCGCTGAGGAATACAGAGGCGAGGGAGCCACCGTAGTTGATGTGTGGAAGGATGGGCGACAATGCCTGCTTGTTGAGCTTGACCGCGAAGTGACAATTCTTGGTAAATCAAAAAAACAACTCTACCTTGACCGGCGTTATTTAATTTTAGAATCCGCTGCCGACTCAAATCTCAACGAAAACGAACTAGAACTGGTTGAGCGTGCACTCAAAGCGATCGCGGACAATGACCCCGCAGCAGCCCATGATGTCTATTGCCAAGTGCATGAATTGGGAGTCAAGGAAGCGGTGAAAGCGATGCTAAGCAACGATGAAAATGAGGATTTCCGACAATTGGTCAAACTTTGGAAGCAAAGAAAAAGTCAACCTTAACCTAATGTCGGCATCGCTCCCGAACGTCTGAGGTAAAATATAAGGCACCTCCATTTCTTGTGCGAGCGCGCATAATAACCCAAGGGAACCGGGAAGTCTTTTTCTTTCCCTACCCCCACACCCTAACTTTTTGTCAAATGAAACCAGAATTCAGTTTTTTTGAGCATTGGTATCCTGTGATACCACTCGAAGACTTAGATCCCAAGCAACCAACTTCAGTAACACTTTTGGGACTGCGTTTAGTTATCTGGAAGCCCAAATCATCTGAAACTTTCCAAGTGTTTTTAGATCGATGTCCCCACCGCCTTGCGCCTCTAAGTGAGGGGCGCATTGATGACGAAACAGGGAATTTAATGTGTAGCTATCACGGTTGGCAATTTGATGAGCAGGGAAGTTGTACTCATATTCCCCAAGCGGAAAATCCAGAACTTGTAAGCAAGAATAAAGAAAATCTGTGTGCTGTAGCACTACCAGTTCGTCAGCAACAGGATTTACTCTGGATTTGGCCAGATGCAAAATCAAGCGAACAAGCTGCAAATACACCCTTACCTTTATCACCGCAAATAGATGCAACTCAAGGCTTTGTTTGGTCTTCTTTTGTACGAGATTTAGAATATGACTGGGAAACCCTTGTGGAAAATGTGGCAGATCCGAGTCATGTTCCTTTTGCTCATCACGGCGTCCAGGGTAATCGCAAAAAAGCCAGACCAATTGCCTTCCAAATCGTGCAATCAACACCCAATTTGATTGAAGGGGCGATAGTTGGGCCTTTTCAAACAACAATTACTTTTGAACCGCCTTGTCGCTTAGAGTATGCGTTCAGTTTTGGCGATGGCAGCAAAAAGTTTGGATTGCTCACCTACTGTATACCTCTGTCTCCTGGGAAGTCTAGAATTGTCGCTCTATTTCCCCGTAACTTTGGTAAAACACTCTATCGTCTCACACCCCGTTGGTGGGATCACATCACCAATCGCAATCTTGTTCTTGAGGGAGATATGATTCTTCTACAGCAGCAAGAGTATTTTCTCCAACAAGCCAAATCTACCCAAAGCTGGAAAACTGCCTATCACTTACCTACAAGTGCAGACCGTTTCGTAATTGAGTTTAGGAAGTGGTTTGACCGCTATTGTCATGGAGAACTCCCTTGGAGCGAAGTTGGAATCAATGTTCCACCGACACGGAATATCAATAACGATCGTCAACAAACGCTAGATCGCTACAAACAACACACCCAACATTGTAGTAGCTGTCGAAAAGCACTTTTGGTCGTGGAACGCTTACAAGTATTGCTTTTAGGCTACTTTGTGATTACTGTTTGCGCTGTTGCTCTCTTTCCTGATGAATTGCGACTTTATGTGGGCTTACCCTTAATTGTGATAGCACTACTAGGTCTAGGAGCATACACTTGGCTGAGATTCTGGCTTCGTCCTAGATTTTACTTTGTGGACTACATCCATGCACACAGATAAAGGCAATTTTCAGGCACTTTTGCCGTAGTTTCCTGCTAAAAATCAATAAATGAGCCAACAGATGCTCACAAGATAAATATACTAATTATCCTACCTAAATTTATGTTTTTAATCATTTTCTGGCGTTGCTGAGTTATGGTTTGAAAAGCTAAATGCCAGTCATATAAACCAGTAGCCACAAAGCTTCTGGATATTCCAATTATTTTTTCAGACCCTGATTAAGCAACGCCGATTCTTTTAGGGCAATCGCAGCAAGTCGCAGTGTGGTACTTTTCCCACTTCCGGCAACTGCATTGCAGCATCCGTGTCCTACTCCCTTTTTTACCCAGTAGATGTTTTTTTCTTGGTATGATGAAAGTTGCATATATTTAAACTTAAGCTTATGCTGTAAACTGTTTACAGTATAGACTATAAAGCACAACGAGTTTCGTTTCATCAGGGGTGTATTGATACAATCAACCAGTAAAAATAAAGAATAATAGACTGATGGAAGACAATAAGATTTCCCAATTCATTCAAGCGCTTAAATTCTTCGAGCTAGAACTAGAAGAAATAACGGGACAACCTGGTTATGAAGATAGGAGAGGCAAAGTGATTGCGGTAAGGAAAAAAGGCGATAAGTCACGAATACTGTGCGCTTATTCCACCTACGACGAACTGTTGGATTGGGCAAAACAACAATTCCGCAACCTCAGTTGACGCTTGAGTTGAAGAGAATTTTACCCTCTTTCCTACAAAACTGGGACTGTCAACATTAATGTGTTGCCCGTTTTCCATCAAGTTTTGGTAGTATATTGCCAAATCTGATGGAGAGAGAGGTAACGGTTTTTCTCCAATAAACGGACAAGTTTTGCATGGTTTTTGTTGAACCGGGTAGGTTCTCATGTCATTTGGATCGAGTGTCATTTTAAATTGTTCCTAGTTTGCGAAAATCGGGAATTGGTCGTTGATCGAGACATTGGTAAAGATGCAGGCAAAATTCGTGAACATTTACCCATTCCGTAGCTTGCGGGCGCGTAGCGCATCGCCTGAACTGACCAATTACATGGCAATTCTTCAGCAGTCGGGGGATTCCATTCAACAGTTTTAGTTTTCATGAAGATGCCGGCAGCGACCCGGCTATGCGCTGATTAATTAGTGAGAAATTCCGCTGGGGGGTAGTTGTGAACTAACGACAGCACTGACTGAATCGCATTCAGATTGTTCGATCGCTCCATAAACTTCACTCAGTGCCTGAATAGCATCTGCCAAACCTAATTCATTTGGTGTGACAAAATTCTCGCTCTGTTCGAGCGCCTGATACTCTGGCTGCTTCTGCAAAAGTCGCAGATTTTCTTCAGTGCCAGCAAGGATTGATTTGATTTGTTCGACTGTAATTGTCATGACTGATTCTCCTTAAAATTAAAATCTCAGAGCGAAGCATTAACTTAATCACGGTACAATTCAACTTCAACAATGGAACTATGAGGATTTTCAGAAGCACGATTCTCCTCAGCTAAGCGTAATTCAGCATCCGATCGAGTATCAAAGAAATGAGCTGCTTCAAATTCTTCAGTCCATTTCCCTTTCATTTCGAGAAGCCAGTAAACGCAGCCATATTCAGTAGCATCGCCAACCCAATAACTCGCCTTAAGAATCGCAAACTTGATTTCAGACTTAGGCTTAGACATAATTTTAAACCGGGAGCGACCCGGCAATCGCGCTATTCACTACACAGTTGATACGCAAATACTAAGCACAGGATGAAATTGCTTTCTAATCCGTAGCCTTCCCAACGACTATTTTTGATTCCAACAATGTGACGGCATCGCTTAAGCCATTCAACACCGCCTCGTTTGGTAATTTCTTCAAACAGTCGTGGATGTTGCTGTAATTTGCACACAATAATTTCCGTCATAATCTCGATCGATTCCTGCATATCAGGGCTTTTGTACTCTTGATAGGCAGATTCAGCATCACGGAAATTCACGCCTTTGAATGTTACCGGGTAATGATTTTTGATTTTGTTCTTTCGGAAAGCTAGCTCTGTGGGATTGGTCAAAGCTGCACCAATCCCAATATCAGAGCCAGACCAAATATTAATGCCTTCCATCTTATCAGCTCCAATTAAATAGACTGAGCGATTTGATAGGCTTGTTGATAGAGTGGATCATTACTCTTTGGTTGCTGACCTTCTTTTTGATCGCTGACGGCTAAAACTACCTTGATTTTCTGAGTTTCAATCTCTGAAGGTAGTTTCTGATTATGATAGTAATAGTTGGCAGAAGTCTGGAAAAAGGTAGGGAGATCGGCTTCATATTTCAGAAACCGAACTAAATCTTCTAATTTCATAGCATTGAAAAAAACAACACTACCTCAAAGCGAAGCATTACTCTGACTTGTGACGGTTGCCTTCAAATTCTTCGATTTGAATGCCGATCGGATATGACTCTTCATCATATTCCGCAAGATATGGATCGACTTGGCTAGCTTCAGTTACTTTGCCGGAAGTAAATAGAGGACTGGTTGCTGCTAGTGCGACGGTCAAAGCTGTTGTAACGGCAAGAATCGTGTGTTGTGTTTTCAGGGAAATACCCAAAATGGTTTACTGGAACTGGAATAACTTATTTGAGCAAGCTGTTGATTTAAAGCCACAAATCGCCTACTTGAATCAGAGGTCGATGGCGTACCGCCCCGGAAGCTACGGCTTCAAGTTTCTGTCTTAGAGAACGGACATGGTATCGTCCGTGAACAGAAGGACTAGAACAAATCACCAGGTTTTCTGGCGCATTATTGGATTTATCCTCATCCAGGTGATGAACTACTTCACGCCCGTCTGAGTTTGCGATCGAGAGTTTGTTCCGCCACCACCCGATGCAGATACACTGTTTTATAGTTCATAGTGTTGTTGATTGAAGTAAACGGGAAATACGGCTAGTGCTTTGCTGAAATCGAAAGGTTCGACTTCGGTTTGCTGACGGATTTCTTCAAGCCAACCAATCTCACAGGAGAATATTTCAGCAAATTGGGGCATAAGCCAGTCATACTCAGGTAATCGCACATCAACTCGGTTGTTTTCGATTTTTGATAGTAAGCAGCGGTCGATCGTCTCAAAACTGTCTGATGGCACAATCAGCAATTTACACAAATCTTTCTGGCTCAACCCGTAGTGTTGCCGAGCATTTTTAATGGTTTTGCCCAGGGTTATTTTGCATTGCATAGTAAGAATTCTGGGAGCAACCCAGATATACGCTCTTAAAGTGTTAAATCTCCAAAGCGAAACATTACCAGAAACATTACCAGAAACATTACCAGAAACATTACCAGAAACATTACCAGAAACATTACCAGAAACATTAC